>JABINZ010000083.1 GCA_018698135.1 Bacteroidota bacterium | reverse complement strand
TAGTAGTTTACACTTAATAATTATTAAGAATATTTGTTATCCGACTATTGAATTAAGAAGCATAACAGAAAGAGAAATAATAACCTATCAATGCAATGGCGGTCAAATTCAGATTGATCGAAACTTGTGGAATGAAGGAATTATGAAAGCTCAGTTTAGTTTTACTTTTGACCACCCTGAGAATCCAGATCAACCCATGTACTGGAATGGTAAAATCTTTGCGCGCATTGACACTTCCTTAAATGCAAAGCATTCTGCCACTAACATCCATATTGGTAATTAGCCTATTGAACTCAGCAAATCAGCAATTTTCAATACAATTACAGCCTTAAGCAAAAAACTGTAAACTTATTTTAGGACGATACAATTACAGCCTTATCAGTTTATCAATTCAACAGTTTCTCAATTCAACCGTTTTCCAATTTAACAATTTATCAGTTTAACAATTTGTTCCTTCAGCAATTTCCCAATTTTCCCTACCTTTATATCTTCTTTTAGAAAATCTATCTTCATGCAAAAACTAGTATTATTTGCCGGACTAATTGTCTCGATATTTCTAATTAATCATCCCCTAATTGCTCAGGAAGAAGAAGAGGAAGATTATTGTTCAGAGTGTATGATGGGTCTGGATGCATTATGGAACTTGGAAGTACTGTCTGCTTCTAGGAAAGTTCAAAAAAACAATGATGCAGCTGGAAGTGTGGTGGTTATTACAGATGAAATGATCCAACAACGTGGATACCGAAATCTTGAGGAAGTTCTTGAAGATATTCCAGGTATAGATTTCACAATAAAACAACCTGCAGGAGAATATCCTTCTCATTTTATATTCAGGGGAATTACCGATGTAGGCCAAACAAACTTACTTATTTTAGTAGATGGAGTTATCAGGAACGATATTTCAAATGGATGGATCAGACACATTGGTTTTGAATTCCCTTTAATTGACATTGAACGTATTGAGGTCATTTTTGGTCCGGGTTCTTCGCTTTATGGGGCTAATGCTTATGCTGGAATTATCTATATCATCACAAAAAATGCGGAAGATTTAAAAGATAAAAACAAAGTTGATGCTCGTATTTCTTATGGTTCATTTAATAGTATTTCTCCTGAAATATATTATTCCAGCAAATTCGAAAATGGCATGAGCGTGCAAGTTACCGGACAATGGTATATAACTGATGGAGATCAGGGACTGGAAAGACTAGATCCTGGTAATTATTTTCATAATAATTCAGAACCCGATTCAGTATTAACAACTGAATATGGAAATATTCCAAATGAAATTGATGGCGATGGACTAACCTACCCTATAAACGATGGATTTAAAACCAACATTAACGATATGCATTTTCGCGTAAAAGCAAAACACGAGAATTTTACCATAGGACTTAGTTGGTGGCAAAGAGATGAAGGTTTAGGTAGTCAGGTTGTTGGTTATGAATATTTCACCAATAGCCCTAATTTAAATTATAGGGCACTACACACGGGTAAAACCTTTTACACAAAATATGAATTTGAATTAAAGGATAATTTTTATTCAAGTTCCATCCTCTCCTACCGGAATACACGGATTTTACCTGAAACCGGATTCTTCTATACCTATCAGTATCAAAGTGTAAATAATGGATTCGATTCTGCTGTAGTTGATAAAATGAAAGGATATAGTGGAGAAGGAACAGCCATACGTTTAGAACAACAATTCAATCTTGATATTAAAGAAAATAATGAGCTCGTTTTTGGATTTCATGTTGAAAATGAAAACAAGCAGTACTTTGGTATTTCACTAGGTGAAGCACAGGATCCCAACTCGACTATTGTGAGTTCTACTTATCCTGATGGGAATGAGAGCTATTTGCCCATGCACTTTTCACAAAATTATTCATTGTTTGTGCAAGATCAGATGAAGATTTTTGAAAAATATACTATAACAGGAGGATTACGCTATGATTATAGTTCAGAGTTTGGATACGTTCTCGTACCGCGAGCAGCATTTGTCGGGAATCCGTTTAAGAATTTTTATTTCAAAGCTTTGTATGGAAAAGCATTTAAAGCCCCTACAGTGTTTGAACTTTTTGATGAATGGCGAGGCAATGCTGATCTGAAACCACAATATATTTCAACTTACGAACTTGAATTGAGCTACCGTATTACTGAAAAAATTAACATCCGATTAAACACGTTTACCAGCCAGGTAAATGACTTGATCGTAGTAGCTCCAAATCCTGACCCGGTTGCTGTACCCATTGGTGCAAGTGGAGAAAAGGCAACATATTACCAAAATCAGGGAGAATTTAATATTTCCGGACTAAGCCTAATGACAGATTATCAGCCTCTCAAAGACATGCTCATCAGCGCAAATTATTCCTTTACAATTGGTGAAAACTTTGATGAAATTGACAACATTGCCAGAATGAAAGCCAATCTGGCGATAAATTATGTATTACAAGAAAAAATAAACTTTAACCTTCGAGCAAATTTCATTGGAAAAGTTAAAGCAGCTGAAACGAATAGATATTTTCAACCAAAAACGACAGCAAGTATAGCTGAAGTTGGTTATGACTATGTAACTGAAGACAAACCTGATGGTTATTTAGATGAATATATGGTATTGAATTTCACTATTTCAGGAAGGAATTTGTTTAAATCGAAGGTAAAATTTGAGCCACAACTTATTATTAGAAATATGATTGGGGCAGATTATTTTACAATAGGACGTCAGTCTGGTTCAGGAACAAGACCCATTGATGTCATTCAAACTAGTATTCAAAATCCAACTGGTTTTATCCCTGCATATCATCCCCAGGCCGGAACTTCGGTTTATTTCAGATTGTTAATGCGTTTCTAACAACGAGTAACAAGTAACCAGAAACGAGTAACAAGCAACGAGAAACGAGTTCCAACTCCTACTCATCAATCACATAAGTCAACATATAACCATCATATTTCTCATACCTCACATCAAACGATTGTTCAAAATCATTTTGCTTGATATGCGCTTTAATGTAGCCCTCACCTTTGTAGGCAAAACCATCGATGTGAATATGCTCTCTGAAGTGTAATTGTTTTTTGCCATTGAGTTTAAAAATAGACTCCTTTGTACACCAGTAAACATATAGCTGTTCTATTTCATGCTCACCATCAGGAACTTCACTTATCTCTTTCTCCGACATGAATTTGCTGCAAATCTTTTTTATTACTGGTTTTATTTCTTCAATATCAATACCCACTTTCTTTTTGCTAATGGCTACTGCTGCATAATCAGCAGAATGAGAAATGGACATTTCAAAGTCGAAGTTGAGTAGTTGGGGTTTGCCATGGATATCTCCCTCCACTTTAATAAAGTGATCGGTTTCTAAAACATGACGTAATAAAACACGTCCTGCAACCCAGTGCATATTGCGTTTACCCTTATTCAACGTGCTAAAATACCTGATTTCAGCTGCATTTAAGATGAGGCTTTTCTTGAGTTGGTCGATTGTTTCTTCCATCTTCCATATCCCCACTTTTGTCTCATCCCGCTCTTTTCGTAACTCTACTAAACCCATAATAAGCTTTAAACTGATTAGTCGAAAACTAATAGCTGTTAACTCAAATTTACGGATTATTGGAAAAGAAATGAAATGCTCAATTTAAGTACCTAAATAAACCATTCAAAATCTCACTTTTTTAGATTGTTGAATAGATTTACTTATTAAAAAATTATGTAGGTTTGACCGCAAATCAAAAACATAATATAAATTCATTTTAAAGAGATATGGAAAAAATACTGGTCATAGGATGCGCAGGACAAATAGGTTCGGAACTGGTTCCCGCATTAAGAAGTATTTATGGTAGCAGTAATGTAATTGCATCAGATATTAAAACGAGCCCTGTAACGGAAGAGTTAGCCAAAGGTGGTCCTTTTGAAACATTGGATATTTTAAATGCTGCTCGATTAGGTGAGATTGTTAACAAACATGGTATTACACAAATTTATCATTTAGTTGCTGTGCTTTCGGCCCTTTGCGAAAAAGATCCAAGACGTGCATGGCAAATTAATATGGATAGTTTGTTTAATGTACTGGAACTGGCAAGGGAAAAGAAATTGAGTAAGATTTTCTGGCCAAGTTCAATTGGTGCATTCGGACCAACAACCCCTCGAATTAATACACCACAAATGACCATTATGGAGCCTAATACAACTTACGGTATTAGTAAGTTAGCAGGTGAAAGATGGGTAGAATATTACTTCAATAAATATGGAGTTGATACGCGTGGTATTCGTTATCCGGGCTTGATTAGTTATAAAACAGAGCCAGGCGGAGGAACAACCGATTATGCAGTTGATATTTTCTTTGAAGCTATTCGCTCTGGTCATTACAAATGTTTCCTGAAAGAAGATACAACATTGCCGATGATGTTTATGGATGATGCCATAAATGGAACAATAAAACTCATGGAAACTCCTGCTGAAAACATTAGCATTCGCTCCAGTTATAACTTAAATGCACTAACATTTTCAGCAGCTGAATTGTACGAAAAAATCAAGCAAAAAATGCCTGAATTTACCATTGAATACAATCCTGATTTCAGACAAGCCATTGCCGATTCATGGCCAGCAAGTATTGATGATACGCAAGCTCAAAAAGACTGGGGCTGGAAACCTGAATATGATTTAGATAAAATGGTGGATGTAATGCTTTCTGAAATTAAGAAGAAATTAGCTTAACATTCATACAAGCTCACATATATAATGGCAGGGTAAAATTTACTTTGCCATTTTTTTATTTCTATATTGCAGCAATTGATCAGTATTTTTGCATAAATAAATTTCAAAATGATTAATCACGAACTCGCCACATTAAGCAGCCTGAGTATTCACAAAGTAGGCAACAAAGGAAAAGAAGAAGGCTTACAACTTTCCACCAAATTGGCCGAAACAGATGAAGATATTGATGAATTGCTAATTCACTATTTTCTTAGTTCATTTAAAGAAAACGGCTTTTTCCAGTTTATTCATGAAACAGATATAGAAATGAATGAAGTATATGCTTATGTTTCTGAAATATTCGCAGATCATTCTAGTTTGCATGAGCAGTCTATCAAATTAGCGAAGTATTTATACGGCCAATCGGTGCATCCAAATATTAAAGCTGGTGAATTTTATGTTACTTTGATTAAAGATGTTCATTTGAATGGCGAATTAACCGATGCCATTGGTTTGTTTAAATCAGAATCGAAAGACACATTTTTAAAAATCCATACCCGATCAGAAAGTTTTGATATTAAAAGTGATGCAGGCATTAACATCAACAAACTGGATAAAGGTTGCCTGATATTCAACCAGGAAAAAGAAGATGGATTTATGGTTTCAGTAGTGGATCGAACCAACAAAGAAACAGAAGCTCATTTTTGGGTAGATCAATTTTTACAAATACAACAACGAAGCGATAGCTTTTTCAATACCGAGCAGGCTATTAATTTGTGCAAGAGTTATGTGCACCGTCAATTGCCTGAGGAATTTGATATATCAAAAGCTGACCAGGCAAATCTATTAAATAAGTCTGCCAATTTTTTCAAAGAAAAGGAAAATTTTGAACTGGCCGAATTTGCACATGAGGTGATGCAAGAACCTGAATTAGTCAAAAGCTTTAGTGAATATAAAAGCAAATTTGAAGATGAATTGGATGTACAAATATCCGATGAATTCAGTATTTCACAAGCTGCATTAAAAAAGAAACAAAGGGTATTTAAGAGCGTAATTAAATTGGATAAAAATTTCCATGTGTATGTACATGGAAATAGAGACAATATCCTAAAAGGATTTGATGAAGAAAGTGGACTGAACTACTATCAACTATTTTTCAAAGAAGAGAAATAATTTCATTTGCTATCTTTTTCAAGATACTTTTTCGCTGATTTCAATAGTTTCTGAATACTTATTTCCCGATCCTTTTGTTCTGTAAATCCGATGTAGTCGTTATCGACCCAATAATTTTCCAGATCGATATTCTTTTCTTGAATATCAAATGCACCGCTAATCGAAATAAACTTTTCGCTATCACCTTCCCATGAGCAATCAAAAATATAAAAAACAACCTCTTTATCATCTATTGAAATGGTTCTGGTCTCTGCATATTCCATCGCATATGGGAAATAATCATCATAGGAGAAATAATCGATTAAGGTCATTTTTGCAATATTATCTGCTGTTTTATAGGATGCTGGCACCAAATGCAACATTTGCTGCGTGCTTATTTCTGAAATAAGTTCAAACCCATAATATTCATCTTCAAGACTTTCCTTCCATTCCTTATTCGAAATTTTAAGTTCATGTCCTAGTTTATAGTGAATTAATGCTGAACGGATCTCCTCAAAATCCAAACCTTTTAATTTAGATTTCAGAAGCTTATAATTTGTATTGGGTAATTTAGAATACACTTTTATAATGTTACTCAAAAGTGATGTGAAATTATATACCTGCCAACTGTCTTTCGGATAATTATTTATGCTATCTAAAGCAATATCAAACCATTTATCTCCATAGCTAGCCAATATTTTCTGTTGATCTTCATTCAAACTCAAATCTGCCCAATTATCAAAAAACAAAAACAAAAATGAATTTTGGAGATATTGCTTCTGATTGCTCACAAGTAGTATGTCATCAAAATTATTGACACAAAATAAGGAAGAGTCGACAATGGGATTCAGAATTTCTCGTGCTTCATAAAAGTACAATTCGTCTGGCAGATGTTCTTTTAACTGATCGAATAGAATTGCTGGGTTGTTTTTAGATAATTTATTCATTAATCCCAACAGATCCCCACCATGCAAATGGAAGTCTTTTTTATAGCAATCCAAAACATAAAATAGTGTTGAATCGTTATGCAGTATAGATAACTCGTAAATAATATTTTGCTTCGCTCCATTATAGGTTTCCGCACTATCAGGATAGACATTTGATAAAGCAGAATGCAAGAGGTTCAAGTCAGTACTATCAAATTCATAATAATCAAAAGCAGTATTGGCATTTGCAAATGTGCTGCTATCGCTTGACATTAAATCACTAAATATTAAACTTGACTTGGATGTAAACATATCAAATTCAGCTACAAAGTCATCCATTTCAACCTGATTAAAAACCAAATCGACCAAGCTATCAGTTTGCATTTCCTCGGTTACATATGCATACAATTCATATACCCGATTTTCATTTAGAATCAGCATAAATCGGGTTCGGTTGCTGCTGTATTCCGATTTTATAACACCAGCAACAAAAGAATAATTTTGTTTGGTTCGACCAGCACTGGAGTCGATAAGCTTATCGCCATAAGCCATAATACTGGTTCGTAATTCCAGTAGAAAAGAATCGGCATGATGAATTCTGTAATATTTGGGATATTCCGTTTCAACCACCACATAGCTCACTCCACAATTCTTGTCAATGCAGGAATAAGTGCTTGATTCAAAACCATCTGAAAAATATGGATAAATATTATCCTCCTCAATAAATGATGGGTTTTCAGGCAAATTAGTTTCTAATAATTTTACCGAATGCCTTGCATACTTTCCTCTTATAAAAGGAATTGTTTTAAAAGAACTAAAAAAAGCATCAATATCATCATTTTGCTCTTCTTGACCTTTAATCTGTGCCATCAATAAATAGGTTCTGTTTCCGCGTAAAAAAACTTGAAATTTGAATTTAATTCCTCTGTTTTCTATAATTTGAGGAGATTCATAACCATATGAACCTAATTTGCTTACTGCATCCATTTTTGAGGGATCAAAAACAAAGTCTTCACCAATTAAAGATGTAAAAAACTGCTGAAACACATCCGAATCATTTTCATAGATATAGCCGGAAGGTAAATCATACCACTGGATAAAATATATTCTTTCATCCAAAATATCCAATCCATAGTACATATGTATACTATACTCCTCTCCATCTTTACTATTTGGATTTTGCGCTTCCATTTTTTGATAATTTGGTTCTGCCGGTAATTTGACAGAGAATGCGCCCAAATCAATTTTATACTCTTTCCAATCGGATGCTTCAGATTTAATGATTTCGGGTTGATAGAATCGCAATGAATTATAAAACTGTGTAGCATCTTCTGAATTGTAATCCTTTTTAGTATTGCCCACCATCAGTAAATACATATGCTTATTGACCAAGAAAACCTTGGTTTTATATTCAAAGCCTATATGTGTTTTGATTGTAATTTCAGCACCTCTAACTCCCCTGTAATTGATACTTTTTTTACTCACAACCTGGCCTGAAACCATTTCCTCAAATCGATTGGCTAAAATATCAATAAAATCATCATTTCCCTCTTCCAAGCCAGCCATAGCAGTAGGCACTCCATAAAAATAATAATAAGGTCCCTGGATAAAATCCATGCAAATTTTCATATCCAAAGCACCACCAAATTTCTCATAATTCATGGGTTTGAAAGGCACATTTACCGAAAAACCGCGTAAACTATCATTAAACTGTTCCCAACTATTTGGCTTTATTCCAATGCCCAAAAGAGAATCAGCTATTGACGAAAATACGACAGGCATGAGCGTTAATGTATAGCCCTTCTTCTTCAACAATTCAATAATTCCATTCGATCCGGGTAAATGAGCAGCTCCAACAGCAATAAATACAGAATTATCTTGAATTAAGGGTACTGCAGCATCAACCATATTTTTATTCCGTTCAACAATAAGTTTCTCCCGATATTCATCAGAATATAAACTCATGAACTCATCAATTTCGTCAATATCACCCGATTGATAAATACTTAGCATTCTGTCATAAACATGCACCCCGTCAGCAACTTCCTTGAATTTGGCCAATACGGCTTCTTTTGTTATCTCATCGGGTAGTTGTTCATACAATTGAATTTGATCTTCATATTTCTCCAACCCCAATACTTTTTTGTCATAACTTTTAGCCAAATAAAATAAATAAGCATCAAGAAAAATGGGCATTTTCTCCGCTTCATCTGCTGATGGTTTATCCAGATAATAATCGAGTGTACGGATATCTTTTCGAGGAAGCAACCTCAAGTTAATTCCTTTTTTGGTAGCCTCTTCTTCAATTACTTCCATTTCTTCCTCATCAAAGAAATCTTCAAAAAAGCGTTGCTTGGTTGCGTCATCGATTGACATTGACACCATTTTTTGATAGACAGAGTCGAAGTCTAACTCAAGAGCTAAAATATCAGCGTCAAACAAGCTTTGTAGCATATCGTCAGTAAACTCGAAACACCTTTTATCCTGAACATGCATTGTCCCAAATAAATAGGATGGTTTTGTAAGAGAATCACCTTCTATTTTCCAAAACAATCTATAATTTGATTTGTAGACAGGATCTGTTTGGGCTACTAATTGACTGGGAATATTTGCGATGAAAAGAACAATCACAAAGAAGAAAAAGTATTTTCTCATATGTAGGCGTTTATTAAATGAAAAATTCGCCTATCAAGATACGATTTATTGCTTTTTGACTTTTCAAAAAATAAAACAAATCAAAAAAAATGATTTAAAAACGATGTGTGAAGCCTGTTATCAAAGAATGACTCATTAAATCTGAAGATGATTCATTTTTATAGCCAAAGCTAAGTTCATTTGATTCACCCAATAAATAATAAAATCCAACTAAATTAAAGAGGCAATTTTCATTATGCCCTATGTCAATACTTTTGTTGATTCCTATATTAGCAACAAAATGAAAATTTCCGTAAAAGGTTAAGTCAATTGAGGAAGAAAAATGAAACAAGTTTTTACATGCACAGATAAGGTTTTCATTTCTTATGTATCCTCCATTAATATTGATATCAATACGATTAAATGTCAAGGTTGATACAGAATATAAACTGTAGCCAACTTTACCACTCCCAAAACCTCTTTCATGCTGTCCTGTAGGAATTGACAATCCTGTTTTAATTGATGAATGAAAATATTCCTTTTCAATTAGTAGTCGTTTTAATTCGAGCTTAATATCATAAAAGCCTTTAAAAGGATATGATTCACATTGTGTTACCGTATGTCCAATGCCATAATCCATTGAAATAACAAGATCATTCTTTTGAGATAATCCATATGTAAAAACAGCAGAAGATAAATTCAATCGACTTGTTTGATCAGGACACTGCTCCTTACAAATTGAGTTACAAAGCTCCAATTGAAACATATCTTTACCTACAGTAAAGGCATTATCTGACTCAAGAGGTAATTGGGCAGTTACCTTATTACTTAATATTAATAGGAATATTAGAACTAAATAGCACGATTTCATAGCAATGGTGTTACGTTTATAATTTTCGTAACAAATATATATCAAATTTGTTTTTGAAACATGTTTTGCTATAAAAAAGTTTGTCCGTTCGCAAAAGGAATGAAATGCTAAGTGATGACAAATTCATTTCAATAGCTTAATTTTGCAAATTGAATTACTTATCATCTATTCATGCGCGAAAAAGTATTAAAAAAAATAAGGACTGCTCAGCAAAAGAGTTTTATGAAATATGATCTGAAAGAACCAGATCTGAAAAAATTTGTGTTTAATAAACCAGATGAAAGTCTTCCTGAGAAATTCGCCAAAGAATTCAATAAGAATAAAGGAAAATTCATTTATTGTCAGAACAATGCCGACATGGTTACACAACTGCGTAAGTTGATTCAAGCGAATAAATGGAAAAATGTTTATTGTACCGAAGAAAACATCCGTTATATTTTAAACAATACCAGTCTTAAATATAAATATGAGTTGGATTCGTATACAGATGCTGACTTGAGCATTACATCCTGTATGGGATTAGTTGCCCGAACAGGAAGTGTTTTGGTAACATCTGCATCAGACTCGTCTCGAAAACTTACAGCCTTCCCTCCTGTTCATATTGTTGTTGCCTATTACGATCAAATGTTTTTTGATTTAGAAAATGCTTTTAAATTTTTTAAACAAAAATACGAGGATAAAATGCCTTCCATGTTATCCATTATATCTGGACCGAGTCGAACAGCCGATATTGAAAAAACCCTTGTTTTAGGGGCTCACGGACCAAAGGATATGTATTGTTTTTACGTAAATGAGCGATAAGCCGGGAAATATCTTTTTTGCATCAGACTTTCATCTGGGTGCTCCTGATTATGATTCCAGCAGGAAACGGGAAGATAAAATAGTAGCCTGGCTAAATCAGATACAACCTAATCTTAAAGAACTCTATTTATTAGGTGATATTTTTGACTTCTGGTTTGAATATAAACACGTCATTCCAAAAGGATTCATTCGATTGCAGGGGAAATTGGCTGAATTAAGCGATGCGGGTATTAAAATCTATATTTTCAAAGGCAATCATGATTTATGGATGAAAGATTATTTCACAAAGGAGCTAAATATTGAAATAATTGAAAAACCAATAATCAAACAATTCGGAAACAAAAGCTTTTATTTAGCACATGGTGATGGATTAGGGCCAGGTGATCTCGGATTCAAATTCATTAAACGAATTTTTATTGGCAAAATAAACAAATGGCTTTTCAGATGGCTGCATCCAGACATAGGAATTACCTTGGCCAACTTCTTTTCAGGTAAATCAAGGGTTAAAAACTATGTTGTAAACGATTCCTTTCTTGGAGAAGATGAATGGTTGGTGCAACATGCCAGAAAAGTTATTGAGAAACATGAAGTTGATTTTTTACTTTTCGGTCATCGACATTATCCTAAGTATTACAAGCTAAATGACAAATCAGTGTATGTTAACCTTGGCGATATGATTTCGCATAATACATATGCTGAATTTGATGGGGAGTTCCTCGAGTTAAAGACTTTCAATTACGTACAGTAGTATTTTTCTCTTCCAAATTCATTCCAATATATTAGCTAACTTTGCAGTCTCAAAAATACCAATCTGGTATTTAAATGATAAAGGATTTGAAATGGAATTACTAGTTAAACTAGCAGCTATAAAAGATAGATGGGATAATATTGCCGAGCAGCTCACGCAACCAGATATCATAAACGATCAGAAAAAATATATTCGATTAAATAAGGAATATAGTGACTTAACTGACATTATTGAAGTGTATCATGAGTACAAGGAGATGGTCAGTAATATAGACACGAGCAAAGAAATTATTCGTACCGACAAGGATAACGAAATGCGGGATATGGCCAAAATGGAATTGGATGAGTTGCTTTCGAAAAAAGGCCCTTTGGAAGAAAAAATCAAAGTTTTGCTGATTCCATCCGATCCTGCAGATGATAAAAATGCAGTGGTTGAAGTAAGAGCTGGTGCAGGAGGTGATGAGGCCAGTATTTTTGCTGGAGATTTATACAAAATGTATGAAAAGTTCGCTGATATAAGAGGATGGAAAGTTGAAGTAATTGATTTTAATCAGGGAACAAATGGCGGTTATAAAGAAATTGTATTTAATATTTCAGGAGCGAAAGTTTATGGAATTATGAAATATGAGTCAGGTGTTCATCGCGTTCAGCGTATTCCGTTAACCGAAACGCAAGGTCGAGTGCATACATCGGCAGCCTCAGTAGTTGTACTACCTGAAGCTGATGATTTCGATATTGATTTAAAAGAATCAGATATTAAGAAAGACACATATTGTTCCTCTGGTCCTGGTGGGCAAAGTGTAAATACAACTTATTCTGCCGTTCGACTAACACATGAACCAACTGGTGTGGTCGCCATGTGTCAAGATCAGAAATCCCAGATAAAAAACTATGAAAAAGCACTAAAAGTACTGAAAGCACGTATTTACGAAATTGAGTATAATAAATATTTAGCAGAAGTTTCAAGTAAACGAAAAACCATGGTTTCAACAGGCGATCGTTCAGCAAAAATCAGAACTTATAATTATTCACAAGGTCGAGTAACCGATCATCGAATTACATTATCTATGTTTAATTTGCCAAACTTCATGAATGGTGATATTTATGATATGATTGATGCCCTTCAAGTAGCTGAAAATGCAGAGAGATTAAAAGAAGGTGTCAATTTTGATGACTAATATTTGATCAATTTTCTAGGCACAATGCCAACACCAAGCCCAATTGAAGTTCCCAATAATGCACCGGTTACTACATCAACTGGATAGTGAACACCCACATAAATTTGCGAATATGAAATGGAGAAAGCCCACAAAATACTTAGTGGCAATATCCATTTCCATTTCGAATAAAACAAGGTGGTCAGGTAAACAGCAACCGCAAAATGATTGGTGGCGTGTGAGGATGGAAAGCTAAAGCC
>JABINZ010000082.1 GCA_018698135.1 Bacteroidota bacterium | reverse complement strand
GTATAAAAAATGTGGTTTATGCCATAAATATAAATCTAAAGGATGTCGAGACACGTATCGGTGTGAAATCGAACAGGATAGTTAATTTACCCAAAACGCAACAGGAACTGGTAACCCTGGAACGAAAATACACCTTGAATGAAAGTATTTATACCTTTTTCCTAGAAAAACAATCCGAAGCCCAAATTGCAAAAGCAGCTACAGTAGCCCAAAATGAAGTGGTAGACCCTCCCAAGTTGTTAGCTCAAACACAACCGAAAGAAAAACAAAATTTATCTGTTGCTTTTATTCTGGGAATATTAATCCCAATTGGCTTTGTGTTCCTCAAGGAGATGTTGAATGATAAAATTATCGACAGGCAGGAAGTGGAAAAAAACACAGGACTTTCCATTATTGGACATGTTATTCATAACAATAAGAAATCAAATATTGTAGTGAAGGATGCTCCTAAATCCGCTATCGCAGAGTCATTCAGGTCAATCCGGACAAATTTACAGTATTATTCAGGAGGAAAAGAAAAACAATCTGTATTGGTTACTTCATCAGTGATAGGTGAAGGAAAAACCTTTATTGCCATGAACCTGGCTTCTATTTTTGCCTTGAATGGCAGGAAGACGGTAATCCTTGGATTTGACCTACGGAAACCTAAGATTTTTCAGGATTTTGGATTGGTGAACATCAACGGGATTTCGACCTATCTGGCAAATAAATGTGAGGTAGAGGATATCATCCAACCCACCTCCCTGGAGTTTCTGGACTTGGTTTCTGCCGGCCCTGTGCCTCCAAATCCTTCCGAATTAATTGCTACTGACAGGACTGATTCTCTATTTGATAAACTAAGGGATATATACGATTACATCATCATTGACTCCCCTCCAATTGGTATCGTAACCGATGCCTATTTATTAATGAAATATTCGGATGCCAAGCTATTTATCGTTCGTCAAAATCACACCTATAAAAAAGTGTTTACTTCCATATCCAAGGATGTAGAGAAAAACAAAATTGAGAATATGAGTGTCCTCATCAATGATGTTAGGGTAGAGGATAGTTATTATGGTTATAGCTATGGTTATGGTTATGGTTACGGCTATGGTTATGGTTACGGCTATGGCTACGGCTACGGACATGGTTATTATGACGAAACTCAGGACAGAAAACGGAAGCGTTCGTTTTTAAATCGTTTGTTGAAGATATAATTCTGCTCAATTCGTCATTGCGATCCCGATTCATCGGGAGAAGCAATCTGTAATGAGAAATGGGTTTTAACTTTGGAAGGATTAACGTATTCTGCTTTGAACGTCATTCCGCAATTCCTGCTCGGCTGGCAGACGGGGATGTGGAATCTTATTGTTTGATAGTAGGACATTATTGTTTTTTGGAATATAGACGATTTTCTTCAATTGCCCCAACCCTAACTCCGCTTTGCACGCTGGCGCTGAAGCTATTGCGTAAGAGACTAAAGCTTTGCGACAGCGAAGAGGGTGTGAAGAAAATCTTAATGTACACACTTTAGACTTCTGCTATTCCTAATTATTTTAATTAATTTAAACTTTGTGATTACTTTGAGCCTTTGTGTCTTAGTGGCAAAAAATACCTTGTCAAGAATTTTAATCTAATTATTTTTGAACTATATATCTAATTATGCAAAAAATACAAATGGTCGATCTTCAATCCCAATACCAGAAGATTAAAACAGAAGTTGATAAAGAAATTCAAAAAGTGATGTCAGAAGCATCTTTTATAAATGGCACAGCAGTCAATGAATTTCAAACAAATCTGGAAAATTATTTAGGTGTAAAGCATGTCATTCCTTGTGCAAACGGAACGGATGCCCTTCAAATAGCCATGATGGCCCTGGATTTACAGCCTGGAGATGAAGTAATCACATCACCTTTTACATTCATTGCAACAGCAGAAGTCATAGCACTTCTTAAACTCAAGCCTGTATTTGTGGATGTGGAATGGGATACTTTCAACCTGGATGTGTCTAAAATTGAAGCAGCCATCACAAATAAAACAAAAGCCATCGTACCTGTTCACTTATTTGGTCAATGTGTGAACATGGAAACCTTGATGCAAATTGCAAATAAACACAGACTTTCTGTCATTGAAGACAATGCCCAAGCAATTGGTTCTGATTATACATTTACAGATGGAAGCAAAAAGAAAGCTGGTACAATCGGACATATTGGATGCACATCCTTTTTTCCATCCAAAAACTTAGGAGGATATGGAGATGGAGGAGCCATATTTACAAATGATGATATAATAGCCGAGCAAATCAGGGTAATTGTCAACCACGGGATGAAAGTCCGCTATTATCATGATGTCATAGGTGTAAACTCTCGCCTTGATAGTATACAGGCAGCCATATTAAAAACCAAATTGGATCATCTGGATCAATATATTCAGGAAAGGCAAAAAGCAGCGGCATTCTACAATAATGCATTTTCAAATCATCCAAATATTGAAACGCCTTTAACTTCTGATTTTACTACACACGTTTTTCATCAATATACCCTAAAAACAAAAGATATTAATAGGGATGATTTACACAAATATTTATTAGATAAAGGAATCCCCAACGCAATTTATTACCCAGTTCCCTTACATCTTCAAAAAGCATTTGATGGCTATGGCTTCAAGAAAGGTGATTATCCAGTATCCGAAGCACTTTGCGAATCTGTCATTTCATTGCCAATGCATACGGAGTTGGATGAGGAGCAGTTGGGGTATATTTGTGATGGTGTTGCTTTTTTTAATATAACTCACCCCAAACCCCTCTCTAATATTTAAAGAGGGGATTAGATTGTACATATAACTTGCTTTAATTTTCACATTCTCCTCTTGAGAGGAGATTAAGAGGTGTGTTTTAATAATTGCCTTAAATCAATTAAATCCCAACTATTGTTTATTATCATTTGACTATTTACTTTTGTCTTCATACTTTATCCATAAAAAAAACATTATGAAAGACAAATTCTTTGCGCACGAAACAGCAGTAATTGACGAAAATTGTCAAATAGGAGAAGGAACCAAAATCTGGCATTTTTCACACATCATGTCGAAATGTATAATTGGTGAAGCTTGTAACATTGGTCAAAATGTTGTTGTTTCCCCTGAAGTAGTTTTAGGAGACAATGTGAAAATTCAAAACAATGTTTCTATCTACACAGGAGTAATTTGTGAAGATGATGTCTTCCTCGGGCCATCCATGGTGTTTACCAATGTCGTTAATCCAAGGAGCGGAGTTAATCGCAAGGGGCAATACACAAAAACAATCGTAAAAAAGGGTGCGTCTATTGGAGCAAATGCCACAATCGTCTGCGGACATGACATTGGTGAATTTGCTTTTATTGGTGCTGGAGCAGTGGTTACAAAGGAGATTCCAGCATATGCTTTGGTTGTTGGAAATCCTGCAAAACAAATTGGCTGGATGTCTGAATTTGGACAACGATTAAATTTTGATGAGAGGGGAAACGCTATGTGTTCAGAGAGCGGGGAAGTATATGAGTTATATGAAAACAAAGTTGTCAAAAAGTGCAAAGTGTAATCTTTAAATTATATGTAATCTTTCATTAGAAATTATTTTACTTTTGTCATTTCGACTCCGATTACTATCGGAAGAGAAATCTGTTTTCAAAGAGCCTGATGAAATTCAATCTGTATCCTCAAGCACTGTAAACAGATACCTCCCTTTAGTCGGTATGACAATTAATAAGAGATAGTTTTTTTCATGTTGAATGATGATCTTATTAACTTTATGAAAAATGTAAATTGAAGTAAGTTTTTAATAACTGATTGATATTTACCAATGAATAAAATGATGAAAAACTTTGGACTAATAGGAGCAGCCGGCTACATTGCTCCACGACATATGAAAGCTATTAAAGAGACTGGAAATAATCTTGTTGCTGCACTGGATCCAAATGATAGTGTTGGAATTATTGACTCATATTTCCCTGAAGCAGATTTTTTCACTGAACCTGAGCGCTTTGATCGTCACATGGACAAACTCAGAAGGTCAGGAAAAGGAAAGATGGATTATGTAACGATCTGCTCCCCAAATTACTTACACGATGCTCACATTCGAATGGCTATGAGGAATGGGGCACATGCTATTTGCGAAAAGCCGATTGTATTAAATCCATGGAACATTGAAGCTCTATCTGAGTTAGAGAAAGAAACTGGTTTCAATATATACACCATCCTGCAACTTCGTCTCCATCCAGCAATCATCAAACTAAAGCAACAGATCACAGACTTGTCTGTCCGAAATGAAATGAAGGCAGATCACTCATCACAAATCACTAAAAAATACGACATCAAACTTAATTATATCACCAGCCGTGGCAAGTGGTATCATTTTTCCTGGAAAGGGGACTCACAAAAGTCAGGTGGTGTAGCTACGAATGTTGGTGTACATTTTTTTGATATGCTGAGCTGGATTTTCGGGGAAGTAAAGGAAAATAAAGTAGATCGGTCACAAGCTGATAAGGCATCCGGGTTTTTAGAGTTAGAGCATGCAAGTGTTAAATGGTCTCTGAGTCTTGACTACAATGATATTCCGAAAGAAGCCAAATTGAAAGGGATGAGAACCTATCGGTCTATAGATATCAATGGAGAAGCATTTGAGTTTAGTGATGGTTTCACAAACTTACACACTCGTTCTTATGAAGAAATACTTAAAGGAAATGGATTCCGTATTTCTGAAGCAAAAAGAAGTGTTGATATAGTGCATGCGATAAGGAATGCAAAATAAGGTTATATAACTCACCCCTTTAATCCCCTCTCTGAAAAATCAAAGAGGGGACACAAATCCTACTCCACTTCTGAATTCTCCATTCAAATGCTTAGTTATCCGAAGCATAGTGAAGGATAGTTCAATTATTCTGTTGTTCAAAAGTAAAGATTAACTCACCTCCATGCTTAACCTAAAGCTTATGCAGACAGCCCAACCCCTCTCTAAAAAATCAAAGACGAGAGCTTTCCTACTTCAATTCTGCTTTTTTCATTAACCAGCATAATCATATAGTCCGCTCCACCAATAATTCCCCACTACAACAAACTTCCACTGCCCAAAATCCCCCCACGAAGACACATTGCCCACCCAAAAACCTGAATCCCTAGAATCGGGAAACCAAAAGAACATAAACAAAAAAGCATCCGCTTAACTTTCAACAGATTACTTCGCCTTATTTTAAAACATCGAAAAATGAGTATCTTTGTGATTACTTAACATATATATGTGATTAAATATGACAAAAGTAAAAGAGCATATCGAACAAAATATTAACTGGATTTTGCCAGAAAAAAATCTTAGTCATGATGAGTTTCTCGCTGGAATAAAGAAAGCTGAAAACGGCTCATTCCATAGCGTCCAGGAATCGATGGATAACTTTGAAAAATGGCTGAAATCGAAAGAAAAGAAGTAAAAATATCGGAACAATTCGATCAGGATATTTTTTCACTCTACACCTATGGAATGGAAATGTTCGGTTCAATTGCTGCAAAGAGTTTTATTGCAGACATCTATAGCAGAGTCTGGAGTTTAGACCTAATGTATTTGATCCATGTGGAATGCAGACACTTACCAACTAAAGATAAAAGATACCGAAATATTATCCTCGGTTCGTATCTGATAATTTACAGAATCAAATATGATTGCGTTGAAGTTTTAAGGATACTCCAATCCCATGTAAGTATCAGAACTATCAGGTCTACACGAAAAATATCAACGAACAAGTAAAAAGCAAATAGCTTCTTAAAAAACCCGAGAATCGGGAAACAAAAAGAACCTTGAACTTTCAGAACCCTGAACTTTAATTAAGGAGTAAGAAGAAAGAAGTAGGAAGTAAGGAGAACCAAAAACCCGAAACCCTGAACAAAACAAACCCTGAACAAGAAGAACTTGTACTTTTGTCTTGAACTCTAAACAAAAAGAACTAACCCATGAACATTGTCCGTTTTGAAGACCTTGAAATCTGGCAAGAAGCAAGAAAACTTTGCAAAATCGTATTTTCACTCACTTCAAAAAATCCATTTTGTAATGACTTTAAATTCCGTGATCAAATACGATCATCAGCAGGTTCTGTAATGGATAACAATCTCCCTGTTAAATAAATTCAAATCTTATGGAGCAATTCTATTTTACTTATGTTTTAAAAAGCGAAAAAGATGGTAAAAATTATGCAGGATTTACTCAAGATTTGAATTTACGATTTGAGCAACACAGCAATGGAAAAGTTGAATCTACAAAAGATAGAAGACCATTAAAACTTATATACTACGAAGCATGTTTATCAAAAGATGATGCTTTAAAGAGAGAAAAATATTTTAAAACTCATTATGGGAAAATGTTCTTAAAAAACAGGCTCAAGTCGTATTTAACAGGGTAAAGAAGGTTTTGATAGGGGAGGAAATAAAGAATTTACCCTGTGAAATAAAATTAGAAATTTTAATGCAAAGCATTATTTCACAGGGTGAATCCAATTCTTAAGTATTTCAAAAGGCTCATGTGGTGAAAGCCGATCTCAAGGCTACAGAGCGTTTGATTTTAATTACATTGATCAATCTGAACTTGATGACTTATTAGTTAGAACAGAACGATTATCAAGTAAAATAAGCAATTTTATTAAGTACTTGAAAAATTCAGACTTCTAAGGAATCAATTACAAATAGCATATACCCAAACCCTGAACGCTGAACTTCCCAAAACCTAAACCAAAAGTCCTTGTGCTCTTTGTGTCTCCTCTGTGAACTTTGTGTCCACATTTATTTAAATTTATTTTGCAATTAATTCAAAATCGAGTAGTTTTGTTACTCAATCATCCTCATGCTGGATACACTCATCACATCAAAAACACGTATAAAACTGATGTTGAAATTCTTTCTGAATTCCAGCTCCAGCTCTTATTTACGTGGACTTGAAAGTGAATTTGGAGAATCATCAAATGCTATTCGGCTTGAATTAAACCGTTTTGAGCAGGCAGGTTTGCTTGCCTCTTTTTTAAAATCAAATAGAAAATATTTCAAGGCAAATACAAAGCATCCTCTTTTTAGGGATATTCATAGTTTATTGAGGAAATATGTGGGTATCGATGAGATCATTGATTCTGTGATTGAAAAAATGGGAGATGTAAAAGAAGTATATTTAACAGGAGATTTTGCCAAAGGATTGAACAGTCAGATCATTGACTTGCTTATAGTATCTGATCATTTGGACAAAAACTTCCTGATAAAACTGATTGATAAAGCTGAAGCAATAATTACAAGAAAGATCAGGTACATTATAATGAATTTATTGGAAGCAAAGGAATATATTGAGACTCTTGACTCCACAGAATATCTGATTATTTGGAAAGAAGAAATTAGCTAATCAGAAGATTAATAAATCACGGATTACTCTTTACTCACCACTGGGATGTGACTGAGGAAGCGAAGCTATAAATATTGAAATACACATAATTCATTTTAAAATACGATAATGTCTAAATACATTGTTACTGGTACTGCAGGATTTATTGGTTTTCACACTGCACTAAAACTTATTGAAAGAGGGGAAAATGTAGTGGGCCTGGATATAATAAATGATTACTATGATCCAAGTCTTAAATATGGGAGATTAAATGAAACTGGGATAAAAGAAGAAGATATTAAATATGGTAAATTACTAAAAAGTTCTAAATATGATAATTATTACTTTATTAAATTAGATCTTGAGGATTATGGACAACTTTGCACTTTATTTGAAAAGGAAAAATTTGAATATGTAATACATCTTGCAGCCCAGGCAGGAGTGAGATATAGTTTAACTAATCCACATGCATACTTAAGATCAAATCTTCATGGATTTCTTAACATTTTAGAAGTTTGCAGGCATAATCAAGTGAAACATCTAACCTATGCGTCCAGTTCTAGTATTTATGGTTTAAATACGAAAATGCCATTTTCAACAAGTGATATTGTTGATCATCCTATTAGTCTTTATGCAGCAACAAAAAAATCTAATGAACTAATGGCTCATACATATAGCCATTTGTATAATTTACCTACTACAGGTTTAAGATTTTTTACTGTTTATGGCCCATGGGGTAGGCCAGATATGGCATTATTTATTTTTACAAAAGCTATACTTGAAAACAAACCGATTGATGTATTTAATCATGGAAATATGCTAAGAGATTTCACTTATATTGATGATATTGTTGAAGGAGTTCTTCGAGTTTCAATACGTCCCGCTAAGAACAATATAAAATGGAACGAATCAGATCCAGATATTTCATCTTCAAAAGCACCATATAAGATTTATAACATCGGGAACAGCAGACCGGTCAAATTATTACATTTTATTAAGACTATTGAAAAAGTAACAGGGAGGAAAGCCATAATTAAATTTAAACCAATGCAAGCTGGTGATGTTCCTGCTACATATGCTGATATTACAGAGTTTATTCGTGAAGTCAATTATAATCCTAAGGTAAAAATAGAAGAAGGGGTTTCCAGGTTTATCAAATGGTATTTTAGCTATTATATTAACTCCAATAGTTTGGAAAAGTGATATTTTTTTCTTATTATCAATTTATTAAGAATATAATAAGTAATGAATATTTAAAAACACCTAAAAAAGATTAATTATGAGTAGATTAAATGAAAAGAATGGTGTGTATATACATTCATCATCAGAAGTTTCTGATGGATGTAGTATAGGGAAAGGTACATATATATGGAATTTCGTTCAGATACGAGAAAATTCTATAATTGGACAAAACTGTATTTTAAGTAAAGATGTCTATATAGATACTGAAGTAGTGGTTGGAAATAATGTGAAAATTCAGAATGGAGTTTCATTATACAATGGAAATATCATTGAAGATGATGTCTTCATAGGACCTCATGCAACATTTACTAATGATCTTCAGCCAAGAGCCTTCAACAAGGATTGGAAGATAACTAAAACTTTGTTACGAAAAGGGTGTTCGATTGGTGCGAATGCCACTATTATAGCTGGCAATACTATTGGAACCTTTGCAATGGTTGCTGCGGGATCTGTTGTTACTTCAGATGTAGCATCATTTTCATTAGTCAAGGGCAATCCTGCTAGAATTGTTGGATTTGTTTGTAAAATAGGTCATAAAATGAAACAAATAAATAGTTCGACTGAAAAAGTAAGATATTATTGTGATCAATGCAATGAGGAAATATCATTTGATATGGATATCAAGATTATAAAACCTGAATAATACTGGAAAAAACTTCATTCTTAAATAAAACTTAAATAAATCAAAGTGATAAATATTGCTTTAATTGGATATGGATATTGGGGCCCCAATTTAGCTCGGAATATTTTTGAGAGTAAACATACAAATCTATTTGCTATTTGTGACCACAATACGGAAAGGCTTGAGTTTGCCAGATTAAAATATTTGGCTCAAACAAATTATTGTTTAAATTATTCTGATTTGATAAATGACAATAATGTCCATGCAGTTGCAATTGCAGTTGAAACTGAATCCCATTTCTTTATTGCAAAGGAAGCCATTTTAGCTGGTAAGCATGTTTTTATTGAAAAACCAATGACACCGAATGTCAAAGAGGCAATTGAACTAAGATGCTTGGCTAAAGAGAATAATGTAAGGATTCATGTTGATCATATTATGATTTTTCATCCAGCCATTAGAAGAATAAAAAACATGATCAACGATAATGAATTAGGTAAACCTATTTATTTTGATTCATCACGGCTTAATTTGGGAAAAATTAAAAATGATGTTAGTGCAATGTGGGATCTGGCAGTGCATGATTTAGCTGTTATCGATTACTTGATTGGCGGCATTGCACCTGATACAATTTCTGTAATGGGTGAAAAATACTGGAGTAAAAAGGAATCATTAACTTTTCTCACATTGAAATACAAAAGATTCATAGCTCATTTAAAATCAAGTTGGATATCGCCAGTTAAAGAACGCAAAATAATTGTGGCAGGTACAAAAAAAATGGTTGTGTTTGATGATATGCTAGCAGGTGAGAAATTTCTAATCTATGATAAAGGCTTTGATACTGAAGAAAAATATGAGAAAATAGAATACACTGATTATGCTGTAAAAGTAAGGATGGGTGATGTATTAATCCCCAGTATGCCAATTGAAGATGCACTATTAAACAGTGTTGAACATTTTGCAAATGCTGTTCAAAGTAATTTGGATTCGATTTCGAATGCAGATCAAGCTATTAGAATAATTGAAATACTTGAAGCTGCAGACAAACAATTAGCCATTCACAACAATTAATAATTTCTGACATTGATTTATTTATCACGTCCTTTTTTTGATGATAAGGAAATATTAGCAATAAGCGATACCCTCAACTCGGGTTGGGTTGCAGGGCAAGGCCCCAAGGGTGAGGAATTAGCTTCTATTATAAAATCAATTACTCACACTGAATACGCAATTCCGGTTAATAATTGTACTGCTGGTTTGCATTTAGCTTTGTTAGCTTTAGGAATCAAGAAAGGTGATGAAGTTATTGTTTCTGATTTTACTTTTCCTGCAACCGGACATGCAGTAATGTATTGCAATGCTATTCCAAGATTTGTTGATGTTAACTTAGATACCTATAACATTAATCCTGATTTAATTGAAGAAAAAATTAATAATAAAACAAAAGCAATCATTGTCGTTCATGCTTTAGGCCAAATGGCTCAAATGGATGTCATTAATGAGATTGCAAGAAATAATAATCTTAGAGTAATTGAAGATGCAGCTTGTTCCTTAGGTGCAAAGTTTAATGGTGTTCCAGCAGGGAAATATGGTGATATAGCAGCATTTTCTTTCCATGCACGTAAAAATGTAACATCTGGGGAAGGCGGAATTGTCATAACAGATAATGAAGAGTATGCAAAGAAAATCAGTTCTTTAGCCTGTTTTGGTATGGAATCAGCTTTTGCACGTCAAAATGAATTTAGTATTCCTTCTTTTGAATTCCTTGGATACAATTATAAATTATCTGATATTAATGCAGCAGTTGCATTAGCACAGCTAAGAAAATACGAGGATTTTCTTAGTATACGATTCGAATTAGTTTCACTATACAATGAATTATTGGGCGAGGTTGAGGATATTAATATTCCAATTCAATCAGAAAATTCACGCCATGTATATCAAACTTATGCTATTTTGGTTGACAACAAAATTGACAGAAATAAACTAATTGTACAAATGCGTAATGATGGTATTCAAACCCAAATTGGGACTTATTCTTCATTTATACAACCAGTTTATAAAAGTAAGGATACGTGCCCTAATTCTTTGCAATTATATAATTCAGCACTTGCCTTGCCTCTTCATAATAGTTTAGCAATTGATGATATAAAATATATAGTAGAAAAACTAAAAACACATATTAAAAATTAACAATATAGTAATGAATAAACCAAATATCTTGATAACCGGAGGAGCCGGTTTCATTGGAGGTCATATTACAGAGCAGTTAGTTGCAAAAGGATATAAAGTAAGAATATTTGATAATCTCTATCGTGGAGATATCTCAAAATTTGAAAACCATATTAACAATGGGGACGTTGAATTTATCGAGGGAGATATACGTTATCTTTCCAGGTTATTGGAAGCCATGGAAGGGATTGAATATGTATATCATGAAGCTGCTGACTGTATAAATAAAAGTTTACAAAATCCTGTTGAATCATTAAATATAAATGTTATTGGAACAACAAATGTTTTTGAAGCTGCAAGAATGCATAAAGTAAAAAAAGTGATATTTGCCAGTTCAGCTTCCGTATATGGCGATCCCGAAGAACTTCCTATGACAGAAGAAAGCCCATTATTGCCAATAACCCCATATTGTATTGGAAAACACTCTACAGAAAGTATAGCTAAATTTTATTCAAGATTTAATGATTTGAACTATATTGGATTTAGATATTTCAATGTGTATGGTTCACGTCAAAATGTTGATGCATATTATACTAATGTCGTTATTCTCTTTATAAAACGAATAATGAGCGGTCAAGCACCTGTAATTAATGGAGATGGTAAACAATCAATGGATTTTATTCATGTTTCAGATATTGCCAATGCAAATATCTTAGCTCTTGAAATGGATGTTAATAATCAAATTTTCAATATTGGAACAAATAAATCCACAACTGTTAAACAACTTGCTGAAATATTAATTTCAGCAACAGGGAAAGAAAATATTATTCCTCAATTTACTGGTGAAGCAAGTTTGGTTAGAGAAAGAAGAGCTGATTATTCAAAAGCTAAACAATTACTTAGCTGGGAACCTACTATAGATGTAGAAAGAGGATTGATGGAGTTAGCAAAGGATATTATTGAGAATCCTCATCTTTATTAATTAGTAATGAAAGAAATTATAATTATTGGCACAGGCGGAAATTGTGTTGACATATTAGATACAATTATTGAAATTAATAAACATCAGAACAAGAATATTTACAGATGTTTAGGTTTTGTAGATGATAATAGTAATTTATGGAATAAGTCAATTAATGGCGTTAAGGTATTAGGTGGATTGAGCGAAGTAAAAAAATACCCAAATTCACTTTTTGTTTTTGGTATTGGAAGCTCAAATAATTATATTTATAGAAATGAGTTAAGGAAGAAAATTGATGTTTCTGATGAAAGATTTGAGACTATTATTCATCCTACTGCTTTTGTGTCATCTTTATCATTAATTGGAAAAGGTTCAATAATATTACAAAATGTTACTATAGCGTCCAATGTTCAATTGAATAACTTTGTTGTAGTACTGCCAAATTCAATTGTTAGTCATGACTGCAATATTGGTGAATTTACTCTAATAACAGGTGGCGTTTGCATATCCGGTAGTGTTACAATCGGAAGAAATTGTTATTTGGGAACTAATTCAACAATTAAAGAGGGCTTGAATATTGGAGAGAAAAGCTTAGTTGGTATGGGTTCTGTAGTGATAAGAGATATTGAAAAAAATAATAAAGTAGTTGGAAACCCGGCTAGAGTATATGATAAATAGTTTTATGTATGCTGTTGAGTAAGGATATTAATAAGGCAGATTTGCAAATTTGCTCTCGATGTATTTATGATGAAAGAGTTCCTGGCATTGAATTTAATAGTGAGGGTATATGTAATTATTGCCAACAAGTTGATGATTTAATAGAGCAGTATGGATATGCTCAAAAAAAAGGAATCGATGAACTCAATAGAATAATAAGTAAGATAAAAAAATCCGGAAAAAAAAGGAAATATGATTGTGTTGTTGGTGTAAGTGGAGGTACGGATTCCTCTTATATGCTATATTTAACTAAAGAATGGGGACTTAGACCACTGGCAGTTCATTATGATAATACCTGGAATACTGCTATCGCTACTCAAAATATTAGAAAAATGCTAAGTAAACTTGGCATAGATTTATATACAAAAGTTGTTAATAATAAAGAAGCTGATGACATATTTAGATCTTTTTTTGAAGCGAGTGTTGCAGAATTAGATGCATCTACGGATTTAGCCTATGCAGAAACTATGTATAGAGCAGCAGCCAAGTACAGAATCAAATATGTTTTAGAAGGACACTCTTTTGTTACTGAGGGAATAACACCAATAGGTAAGAACTATTTTGATGGTAAGTATATTAAAAGTATTCATAAGAAATATGGTAAAATGAAGTTGAAATCATATCCTTTAATGACATTTTTTAGATTTCTATATTCAACATTATTTCTTAGAATCAAAAAAATTAGACCTTTTTGGTATATAAATTATTCAAAAGAAAATGCTAGAGAATTTTTAGAGAAAGAATTTAATTGGCAATATTATGGAGGACACCATCTGGAAAACAGAATGACATCTTTTCTTCATTCATATTATTTACCAAAGAAATTTAATGCTGATTTTAGAAATAATACCCTTTCAGCATTAGTAAGAAATGGTAAAATTAGTAGGGTTGAGGCTTGGAAATTATATAACTCTCCTCCTATTCTCGAAAATGATCTTATAAGTTATTTTAAAAAAAGATTAGCATTATCAGATGAGAATTTTGAAGCAATAATGAATAAATCGGTAAAATATTGGACTGAATTTCCATCTTATAAAAAAAGGTTTGAATTCTTAAGACCTGTATTTTTTATCTTAGCAAAGAAGAATTTAGTACCAATGAGTTTCTATCTTAAGTATTGTTTCTCAAATAATGATTTAAAATGATTGTCATAGTTGATTACGGGATAGGTAATTTAGGTTCAATTTTTAATATGTTTAAAAAGATTAAAGTTGATTCTAAGATATCAAGTGATATTAGAGAGATCGAAAAGGCTGAGAAAATATTACTTCCTGGAGTAGGAGCATTTGATAATGCAATGAAGCGAATTAATGAGTTAAAGCTTAAGCAAGTTTTAGATTATAAAGCTTTGGAACAAAAAATTCCAATATTAGGTATTTGTTTAGGAATGCAATTATTAACATCTGAAAGTGAAGAAGGTGTTGAAAAAGGCCTAGAATGGATTGAGGCTGAAACTTTAAAGTTCAGGTTTAATGACAGGAATTTGAAAATTCCACATATGGGATGGAATGTTGTCAACACTTCTTATGAAAGCCAATTAACTATGAATTTGCCTAAAGAAACCCGATTCTATTTTGTGCATTCATATTATGTAAAGGTTAAAAATGAAAACAATTCCATTTTAAAAACAAACTATGGAATTGAGTTTGATTCTGCAATACAAAAAGATAATATTTTTGGTGCTCAATTTCATCCTGAAAAAAGCCATAGATTTGGCATGAAGCTATTTGAAAATTTTTCTAAAATTTAATTATGCTTAGTACCAGAGTCATTCCCTGTTTGCAGCTTATTGATGAAAGTTTAGTAAAGACAGTCCAATTTGGCAAGTATGGTTATATTGGTGATCCAATTAATACTGTTAGAATCTTTAATGAGTTAGAAGTTGATGAATTGTGTTTCTTAGATATTAGAGCAACAGTTCAAAAAAGGCCAGTTAATTTTAAGATATTAGAGGAAATAGCTAATGAGTGCTTTATGCCTTTATCTTACGGGGGAGGAATACGAGATTTCGCAACAGCAAAAAAGATACTCTCCATTGGATTTGAAAAACTTGTAATAAATACAATTGCAGTTCAAAAGCCTGAATTAATTACTGAATTGGCAAAACATTTTGGAAATCAAAGCATTATAGTCTCCATTGATATTAAAAAGAATATTTGGGGTAAATACCAAGTATTTTCTAATGACGGTACGAAGAAAACTAAACTTAATCCAATAGATTGGGCGTTAGAAGTTGAAAAAAGAGGAGCTGGTGAATTATTGATTACATCAATGGAAAGGGATGGAACATGGAATGGATATGATAATGAAATCATTAAAGCAATCTCTGATGTAGTAAATATTCCGGTTATTGCTAACGGAGGAGCAGGTTCTATTGAAGATATTGGAAATGTAGTAAATAACGGTGGGGCTTCAGCAACAGCCCTTGGTAGTATGGTTGTATATCAGCAGAAAAGAATGGGAGTATTGGTAAATTTTCCAGACAAAGATTCTTTAAGAAAAACAATCAACTAATGGATACAAAAACTTCTTTTACGTTTGAGAGTATTGAAGCTCAATTCAGTGAAGCAATTAAACAAGGTTATCATATTATAACCTGTGCCGAATTCCATCAAAGAAAAAAAAGCGGAACACTTGAACCTAAAACACTGATCAACCGGATTGATGTTGATTTCTCCATCAAGAAAGCTGAAAAAATTGGAGAGTTTATGAACAGGTTGAGAATAAAAGCTTCATTTTTTATTCGCCTGCATGCTCCTGAATACAATCCATTTTCCTTTGAGAATTATCGTATCATTAAATATTTAATCGAATCAGGTCATGAAATTGGTTATCATTCAGAAGTAATTGATGAATCAGAAATCTGGAATGAGGATGCTGAAGAATGCTTAAAGCGTGATATTGATATCATCAATAAAATATTTAATATTAAAATATTGGGTACTGCAGGTCATGGAGGCATGACTGAATTTAACAATCTTGATTTTTGGATAAACAGAAAACCAGAAGATTTCGGACTATTGTATGAAGCTTATAGCTGGATGAATGACACTTTTTATATTAGTGATTCCGAGTGGATAAGGTGGAAATGCTATGATAAAGGTAATCTGAGAAAAGGAGATATCCGATCCTTGGGTGAGCATGCTAAAGACAATCATGAGATAATTTACTCACTTATTCATCCTGCAAGTTATTTTAATAATCACTTTTACGAATAAATTAATTCATCAATAATAGTTTAATAATAGCAAATAATCTAAACATTAAACATATTAAAAATGTATATAAGATCATACGCAAATGGTTTAATTGCCGGAGAATTAACAAACAGAACCAATGAAATACTTGATTTTACAAGCTTGGTTATTGAAAAATTAAATGTTAAACCCGGATATAAAGTATTAGATATAGGATGCGGTACAGGCAAATAAATTTTAATTATGGTAAAAAAACATAGAAGACTTCATAAGCTGGTTTCAATCCAATGAGTTATTTGATTCAAAATATTCAGATAAATGAAATACTGCAGTTGAACAACAAATTAATGATCAGGGGCAATTTAATCTAACAAAGGAGACTGTTCTTATATCATTAAAAAGCAAATAATGAAATGCTACATTTGAATGAACAATAGTTAGGGTATATATATTGATATTTCTACTGACAACAATTTTAATTAATATGAAAAGATATAAATTAATAGACATTAGAGAAGGTTTAGGTTCATTTGAAATAATTGGTAAAACTGATGATATCAGTTTTACCAATATTAAACCAATAAAAAATGCTGATGAAAATTCATTAGTTTTTATCAGTGAAGGAAAAAAAGACATTTTATCACTAATTCAAACAACATCTTCCAAACTAATTATTTGTGAAAAATCAATCAACTTGGATGACTTATTAAACTTTAATAAGGTCTTCATACTAGTTGATAATCCTAGAGTTGTTATCACAAGGATCATAAAAAAATTATTTCCAAAAATTCAAGAATCTAGAATAATACATGCCTCAGCAACAATAAATGAGGAGGCAATTATTGATAAAAATGTTTCCATTGGGCCAAATGCATATATTGGAAAATGTAAAATTGGATCGGGGGTAATCATATATGGCAATGTATATATATATGACAATGTAGAAATAGGGAAAAATACAATAATTTATCCTGGATCTGTAATTGGAGCAGAAGGATTTGGATTTATTAAAAATGATGATCAAAAAAATATTAATTTCCCACATATAGGGGGGGTCATTATTGGAGATGGTGTTGAAATTGGTTCTAATACTTGTATCGATAGGGGTTCGCTTGGTAATACAGTAATTGGTAATGGAGTTAAAATAGATAACTTAGTTCATATTTCCCACAATGTTGAGATTAGCGAAGACTCTTTAATAATTGCCAATTCATTGATTGGAGGGAGTACAATAATTGGGAAGAACTGTTGGATAGCACCTTCTTCTTGTTTACGAGACGGATTAAAAATAGGTGATAATGTAAAAGTAGGAATGGGTGCAGTAGTAACCAAAGATATACAATCTGATCAAACTTGGGCTGGTACTCCAGCCAGAGAGCTATATGAATTAAAACAACTTCAGATCATATTTAATAATTTAATTAAAGAAGCTTGAAGACTTTAAAAATTGGTTTGAATCCAGTGAGTTGTATGACCCGAAATATTAAGATGAAGTAATAGCTGTGGTTGAAAAACAAATTAATAAGCAGGGACAATTTAACCTGACAAAGGAGACTGTTCTTATATCATTAAAAAGCAATTTAGATAGAATAATATGTGGCGAAAGAAAAGCAGGGTGTTTGTAGGGCCATTAAATTTAGCAAACCTCTCTAATGCAATTGTAGAGGCTCTTAAGGGCGAAGGAATTAATGCTCGTTTTTATCAGTATGGTAATTTTGAACAGCCCTTTAATTATAAAAAGGGAAAAGTTGTTTATAAATTTAAAAACGGATTCTTTCCAAAACTGTTCAATAAAAACACTACTGCTCTGATAAACCGCCTGATAATCAATTTAATTTTCCCTTATTGGCTGATTAAGTATAATACATTCATCTTTATTTCGCCCAGGTCATTTTTACACAATAACCTTGATTTGCCCATATTGCGATTTTTTTCAAAAAAAGTGTTTTTCATCTTTGCCGGATGTGTCGAAAGAGACCCAGCCTATCAACACGATAATCCCGAATATATCTGTAATCGCTGTCTGGATGAAGAAAAAAAGGCAATGGCTTTTTGTTATAAAATTGAAAAGAAAAAAGCATTTGTACAGAAATTAGAGAAGTATTCAACAAAAATTATTTCTCAGGATGATTGTGCTTCATTTTTAAAAAACAAAAATATAGTATGGCTAATTGTGCCAGGACAGATACCAAAAAGAAAAAATTATCTGAAGAAATTCGAAGAAAACAAAATTCGTATTGTTCATTTTCCTAGTAATCCTTTAGTTAAAATGAGTCATATTATCATGCCTGTACTTGAACAATTGGATGAAAAGTATGACAATGTTGAAATTATATATAAAACAGGGATCCCCAATGATGAAGTTTTAGGAGAGTTAGAACGAAATCATATTTTAGTTGATTGTTTAGGATTAGGCTACGGTGCACTTGGCATTGAAGCTATGGCAAGAGGTTGCATTATATTTACAGGAAAAACAGGATTTATTGAAAATAAATTTCCTGATCTTCCGGTAATATGTAGCACATCTCAATCATTATTGGCGGACTTAGAAAATATTATTCAGGATAAAGAAAAACGAATGCAATTATCAATTAAATCCATGGAGTTTTACAAAAAGTATCATAGCCCAGATAAGATCGGAAAATATTATAAGGAAGAACTTGATTTGCACTAGCCTTGACTGAAATTTCAAAATTTATAAAGAATACATTAATTTACGGTATTGGAAAAGGCATTAGAAAATTTATAGGATTTTTCTTATTCCCATTTTATACTCGTGCCTTAACTCCCTCTGACTATGGAATACTGGATACACTTGCTGTTGGAATATTTATTATGACAATAGTTTTAAGTGTTGGAATGGATTCCGCTACAGGAAGATTTTTTTATGTTGCCAAAACAGAAATTGAAAAAGGAAAAGTTTTGTTTACCGGATTGGTTTTTAGGTTACTATCAATTATACCTTCTGTCATACTCTCATTGTTTTCATCGCAAATATCTATCGCTCTTTTTGATACAGATCAATATAGCTGGGTAGTATTTTTATCTTTAATGCTGGTTCCATTACAAAGCCTTGGAAGTGATCAGGAACATTTGTTCCGGTATTTTTTTGATCCCTGGAAATATAATTTTGTGACAATTCTAAGGATTGTTATCAGGGTAAGTTTGGGAATTTATTTAGTACTTGTTTTGAAAGAAGGTGTTTGGGGAGCTCAGTTGAGTACGTTTATTACATCCGTTTCGATTTTTTTCTTATCCTTTTTTAAATTTAACAGAAAACGATATTATTACCAATTTAGCTGGTATTGGGCAAAAAAAATGCTCAGATATGGTTATCCTCTTATTTTTGCAGGATTGGGTTCCTGGGTTTGTGTTTACTCCGATCGATTGTTTCTATTACATTATCATGGCACTGAGTCTGTTGGTTTATACGGTATCGGTGGAAAGCTCGCAATGACTTTACAAATTCTGGCAATGGCAGTAAATATGAGTTGGGGCCCTCACCTTATGAATAAATATGAAAGTGATACTTCTAAAAATAAAATTGAAACAAAAAAGCTGGTATCAAGTGTTTGGAGATTATTCCTGATTGTAAGTGTTACGATGGCCTCATTCCTGTCAATTTTCGGATTTGATATTATGAAAATACTTGTTCCACCAGTTTATTATGCAGGAGTTATTGTTCTTCCGTTTATATTGTTCTCAAAAATATTTGACCAGTCAGTTCAGGTGGTTGGAGGTGGAATAGAGCTGAAAATGAAAACAAAGCATTTTGCCTGGATTGTACCTTCTATGGCTGTTCTAAATGCATCAATGAATTTCTATTTTATCCCGCATTATGGAATATTAGGGGCAGCATTTACAACCATTGTAGCGAGTTTGGCTCAGATAATCATTGTATTTAATATATCTCAAAGTTATTTTAAAGTAAATATTCGAATAATTCGAGTCGTACTCTATATAGGCTTGGTTATTATTGTATCTATATTAATAAACTTCTCTGAAATAAGATATGATTATTCTATAAGTACTTGGCTAAAGGCATTGATATTTATTGTTTTGACTTTTACTCCATTTATCGTTGGAGTAGTTTCTTTTAAAACATTAAGAAAACAATTACATCTTTCTAAAAAGACTGTTAATAAAGTAACCACAAATATTATTAAAAAATTAACTAATAAATAATAATCTTTATTTTCAGGAAATATTTATTTGTCATTTATTATTACATAACATTTCTACCCTTTATAAAAAATGCTTAATTATTTAATTTTACTTTTATTAGCGTTAATTATTATACCTTTGGTTAATAAAAATCCAGATTTTTCTTTTTGGTTGTTCATCACCCTCTTGTTTGATCCTACTGGCCATATAGCAGGTCTTTTAAGCAGATCTAATTTGGGTGGGTTCAATTATATAGATATCTTCATTTTTTTATCTTTTCTTCCATTGCTATCTAATAAAGTAAATACACGTGCAGTTTTTTCTGATAAACTTTTGGGTTCGTTTTTAAAATTTTTTTTCTTTTTCATGATTTACAGAATAATTGTACATGGGATGATAGTACCAGAGCAGAGTTTAAATTATGTTCTAAGGTATCAAATTGTTCGTGAGCGAATTCCCCTTTTTGGCTTTTTATTAATTATCCCGGTTTATGTGATGGCAAAAAGAAACCTAAATTACTTCTACTATTTTATAATCTTTGCAACTATAATTCCTTTATCGTTGTATTTTATGACATTATTTTCTGGATTAGATTTGATTCCCGTTGGAACAATGGATAGATATCGTGGGCAAGGGGGAAGTGGTGTAATTCGCACTTTTATGCTCAGTAGCGGATTGAGCCTTTTTATTGTTCCAATAGCAGTTTGCGTTTATTTATTAAAGTTAAATGCAAAGTATAAAAAGATCATTTATATAGGATTTGTATTAACGGTTATGTCAATTATACTCACATTAACCAAGGGAATGTTTTTATATTTATTGGGGGTAATATTAATTACTTTATGGATTTTAAATAAATGGTTCTTTCATGCTAATATCATAAAACCTTTATCCCGGTTAGTATTTCCAATAGTTATTCTTTGGTTATTACTGATGTTAACTTTTCCAAAATATATTTCTTATTCACAAAGATTAACAAATGACATTTATTCTTTAATTTTTAAAGGAGGAGAGTTAGAAGAAGGAAGAGTTGAGGGACGAATCCAAAATCAGCTGCCCGCACATTTATACACCATTAAAAAATATCCATTATTTGGAACAGGTTTGGGGCGTCTATATGAGCAAACTGAATTCGCTGTTGAAGATTACGATGTAACTGATTTACCTATTACCGGACATATTGCACAATTTGGAATTATTGGAATTTCAATTTATATGATATTTTATTATTTAATTTTTATTCTGATTAAAAGAGTCTACTTTAAATTTAAGGCTAATAAATACAATATTTTAAAGAACTCTTTAAATCTTTTTTTAGTTTCTATAGTTGCAATCTCTTTCTTAGTAAATAAATTTACATTTGTTATTGACAAACTCTTTTCTGAGCTTACTTTAGGGAAAAATATATTTCCTATGATGATAATGATTGGGATCTTATTGTCGGTTTTGTCGAAACTAAATGTGAATAATTCCCAATCAGTAGGTAAAAGCAAATATGACAATAATTAATAGGAAAAATAAAGCTATTCTCATGATTAATTTGATGGGAAATTTTGATGGTGGTGCGCAGAAAAGATATAGTGCTTTATACAATAGATTAATTGAGCAGAATGAAGATTACTTTTTGTTAATTAATGATAAATTATATGAGAATCTTTATGAAAATAATATTCTAAAAACCAACAAAAATATATTACTATTAAAGTTCCCGGCAATAATAAAAACTGCTAGAGCTAAAGCTGCATCGGATGATAATAATTTGGTAAAGTTAAAAAAGAAGAAGAATGCAGTTAAGAGTCTTTTAGGCTCTTTAAAAACATTTTTTAAAATGTTTTTTTTATGGGTTATTTTTTCATTTCAGTTCAGAAATTACGTTCGTAAATATGCAATTAATACCATTTACAGCGTTTATACTGGTGGCATATGGGCATGGCCTCTGAAAAACATTTTTAATTTTTATTTGATTCATAGTTTTATGAATTCAGCTTTTAATACGGTACATAAAAATGTATTAAAGTTTTTTGATTCTGAGTACTGGGTATTAAAGCATTGTGATAAAATTGATTTTTTGTCGAAAGGATTAATAAAAGAAACTGAAAGAATAATTGGGCATATTAATAAAAAACGAATATTGGTTACACCAAATAGTTTTATCACTTATAAAAATTATTATGCAAGCTTTCCCAAGGACAATGCAATAGTTTTTTTGGCAAGAATGAACTCAACTAAAAATCCAATTTTGTTTCTTGAATCTTTATTAGTTTTATCAAACCGTTTTCCGGATTTCTCAACAATGAAATTCTATTTAATTGGTGACGGCACTGAAAAATCCAACATTAAGAAATTTATTCAAGAAAACAATTTTAAGAATGTACATTTTATGGGGTCAATATCAACACCCTGGGAGTACCTTCAAAAATCCAAAATTTTCATCTCTATACAACAAAAGGAGAATTACCCAAGTCAATCCTTATTAGAGGCAATGGCTTGTGAAAATGCTATTATCGCTTCGGATGTGGGAGAAACCAGATTGTTGGTGACAGAAAATGAAGGGATATTAGTTAAACTGGATGCAGAAGAAATTGCTGATGCAATTATTAAACTTATTACAAATACCAAATTAATAGAAAGGCTTGGGAAAAATGGGCGTATCAAAGCAACAAGCAATCATACATTAGAAAAGTTTACAGAATATTTCATCAATATCACAAGCTAAATTCTATTCAAAATTTAAATTTTATGCTGTCTATTATTAAAAGAAAAAGAAAGTTTCGAAAATTTAAGAAGCAATGGAACGAGAAAAATCTTCATAATCGGACTACTCCTGCCAATATTTTTCCAATTGAATTGGTTAGTATTGGAAATCATAGCTATGGCTCAATTAATATTTTCTCCTGGAATACACCTGGTGAAAAGCTAATTATTGGACACATTGTATCAATTGGTCCTGGAGTTAAATTCGTTTTAGGTGGAAATCACAATCACAATCATTTCTCAACCTATCCTTTCAAAGTCAAATTTTTAAAAGAAAAGTTCGAAGCAACTTCAAAAGGAAACATCATTATCGAAGATGATGTTTGGATTGGGATGAACACCCTAATATTGTCAGGTGTAAGTATCGGAAAGGGAAGTATTATTGGTGCCGGAAGTATTGTAACAAAAGATATAGAGCCATTTAGTATTGTTGCGGGAAATCCTGCAAAAATGATAGGCTTGCGGTTCACAAAGCATATCCGAGATAAATTATTGAAATTGGATTATTCTATAATTGATAAAGATTTTGTTGAATCCAATACTGACTTATTATATGCTGATCTCAATGAGAATGCTATAAATTACATCCAGCAGATATTTAAATAAAATAGATTTATCTATATCTTGAATGGTATGAAATTATGTCAGGAATAGTATTAATAGGTGATTCATTATTTAATAATGTGGATTTAACTATAGATCCAGAGATTATTAAAATCTGTAAAAATGCAGAATTGGTAGCTATTAATCTTGAAGGGCCAATTACATCTGCAAAACCACGAGCCGGTAGATCATATGGTATATCCTCCTCTGAAGACTCAATTAGGTTTTTAAAAGAACTAAATGTCAAAATTGCGATTATTGCAAATAATCATATTATGGATTGTGGTGAAGACGGATTGATTGACACAATAAATATTTTGAAACAAAATGATATTCTGATTGTAGGGGCTGGTCTGGACTTAGATGAAAAGTATCAGGAAATTATCATTGAAAATGAAAAGCGCAAAGTAGTTGTCCTGGCTTACACCCACCACGAAGGTCCCATGTTTGAGTCAAAAAATATTGGGCCATTTTCTTTGCCTCAAAGGAATCAATTAGAAAAAACCCTTAAGAAGTACATTGATGATGGTTATTTTACGATTCTAAGTTATCATGGCGGTGAAGAGTATTTTAGTGTTCCATGGCCACGCAGAAGAAGTTTCTTTCTCAGATTGAATAAACTTGGTGTAAATATTATTTATGGTACTCATGCACATGCAATTCAGCCTATTGAGATCATAGACAACAAATTAGTAAACTATAGCACAGGGAATTTTTATTTTGATGTGTTGACTCAAAAAAAGAAAAAGGGAACCAACGAGGGCTACTTTATTGAACATGATAATAGGAGTGTAAAACAGCATTTCTATAAAACGAATTGGGATAATAGCACCCTAGTTTACAACTCTGTTAAAACGTATGATCTTACTAAAAATCATGTCTTTGAAAATACGATTTATTTAAAGCAGTGGATTGATGAATGTAAAGAGCTATTAACATATTCATTAAAAAGAACAAAAGACATTTCATTTGATAATGTTCTCACGAAGTATTTAAGAAGGATAAGAAAATCATTCAATCAACTCAAAGCTATTAAAAGAGGACCTAAGAGAAGCAGGGATATAGATATTCTAATGTGTTCCTTGCCTTTGATCAGGAAACCATACGCTAAATGGGTTTTGAAAAGCGGATACAAAAAGTTTGATTTCTAAAAATAAATTTTGCATATATGTCAGGAATCGTAGGCATTATAAACTTAAAGTCTAAGAATACTTTACAGGCTCAGCATATTGAAAGCATGAATAATGCTATTAAACACAGAGGTCCTGATGATGAGGGATATGTACTTTTCAATAACAATGTACAATATTTCTTTTCTGGAAACAATACTCCTTCATTAAAGGAAAAAATAACTGTACCAGATTTTTTCCCATCAAATAATATTCAGGAAGCTTACGAACTTCAATCGCAAATTGCATTTGGTTCACGAAGATTAAACGTTGGTGTATTTAAAAGTACTGACCATCAGCCGATGAGTTATAAGAACAGATATTGGATTGTTTATGATGGAGAAATCTTCAATTCTGAAGAGATAAAAGCAGAGCTCTTTAAATATGGCCATACTTTTCAAACCACATCAGATACTGAAGCCATAATTGCTGCTTATGATCAATGGGGTATCGATTGCTTCAATAAATTTAATGGGAATTGGGTTTTTGCAATTTATGATACAGAAGAATGTAAAATAATTGTTTCGCGTGATCGTTTTGGGATGAAGCCTTTATATTACTATAAGGACGATAATCGATTTATTTTTGCTTCTGAAATTAAAGCCCTGCTCTGTAGTCCTGATGTTAAATCTTCTCCTAACATTCCCTATATAAAGGATTTTTATGCTAATGGAACAAAAGAGCATTTAAGGGAAACCTCTTTTACAAATATTTATAGGTTTGCTATCTCAAGTTTCATTGAAGTGTCAATAGATGAACTGATTGATGGCATCAAAGAGAAACGATTTTGGACTGCTAAAGCTACATTAGATAATGAAAAATTTGATAAAAACAAAGCAGCAATCTATTCAACAAAATACAATGAGATTCTTTCAGACGCTGTAAAAATCAGAACAAAGGATGTTAAAGTTGGGACAACTTTATCAGGCGGACTTGATAGCTCTACAATAGCATATTATGTGGATAAGCATCTTTCCAACGAAAACAGAGCTGATGATCATGAATCTTTTTCGAGTGTTTATAAGGGGGACGAAAAAAAAATATGGGATGAAAGTGAATTTATAGATACAGTTGTAGATTATCTGAATATAAAATCAAATCGGGTAGAGCCAATAGCAAACGATATTATCACGGATTATGAAAGAGTAATCTTTTCCATGGAAAATCCTCCTGACAGTACTGGAATGTCGGGCTGGGTTGTATATAAAGACATGCACAATAAAAATTTTAAGGTAGCTATTGATGGTGTTGGTGCTGATGGACAAATGGGTGGTTTCTTTAAATATTTTATTTCCTATATCATTGATGCACCTTTAGTAAGTTTACTTAAGGAATATATAAGTCTTAACAAATTGCCTAATCTAAACAGAAAAAAATTCTTTTTCGCAACCCTTATCAATCTGCTAAAGCGATTGCTGGGCCGAAAAATGATTGTTAAACTATTCAAAAAATATAATAAGAAAACGGATCTGACGGTTCCGCTTAATCAAAAATTCTTGAATGACACCATGTTTACACTAGCCACCCCATTACATTATCACGATAGTTTAAACATGCCAAATTCTGTAGTATCCCGTGCTCCATTCCTGGATTATCGATTAGTTGAATTTTTGGCTTCTATTCCTATCGTATATAAAATCCATGACGGATGGACAAAACATATTGCAAGAATTGCAATGCAGAATAAACTTCCAGATGATATTGTATGGCGAAAAGACAAACTTGGATTTGCAAATGCAGATGACTATTGGCTTAGAGGTGAGCTTAAGGATTGGTGTTGTTTGAAAATTGAATCATCTACGTTGTTAAAAGATATGAATTGGGGACAAAATATTCTAGAAACAATTGAAAAAATGCCTCTTCGGAAATTAGTTAGATTGTTGAATATCAGCGTTTGGGAAGAGGTTTTTTGGAATAGAAATAAGAAATTTATTCAAAATTAATAGCTAGATTATTTCAAATACAACATAGATTAGTATATGAAGAAGGTTACTATATTGTTAGTATTGTATAATGAGGAAAAACATATTAAACCACTTGCAGATTCATTGCTAGCTCAGTCTTTTCAAAATGTTAGCTATTATGCTTTAGATAATAACTCAAGTGATAGGTCTGCTTCAATACTAAAAAAATACTTACCTAATGTAATTCTATTTCGTTCAGAAGAAAATTGGGGTTTTGCAAAAGGAAATAATTATTTGGCTCAAAAGGCAGTTGATGATGGATGCGATTACTTTTTCGTTCTTAACACCGATATGGTTTTAGATACTTTATGCATTGAAGAACTTGTTAAACTTGCTGAAAGCAATACTGATATTGGTGCAATTTCTCCTTTGGTTTTTTTCGGTCATGCCTCCAAAAAAAATCAGTCTGTAATTCAGTCATTTGATATAAACATCTCATTTCGCTCAGGAAAAGTGATTAATACTTGCACGAATCAAATTTTTGAGGATTTAGGTTTGCCAGAAAAACAAGAAGTGAATTTTATGCATGGAGGTGCACTGTTTCTGAAAACTAAAGTTTACAATAAGATCGGACTTTTTGAAGAAGAGAACTTCATGTATGGTGATGAACTTGAATTTGCTTATAAATTTAGTTTGACAAAATATAAAATGTTGGTGACCCAAAATGCTAAAGCGTGGCATTATCATGTTTGGTCAAAAAATAACAAAGAAGGATATTATTTTAAATATTATTATATAAAAAGAAATAAAGCACTATTTTTCCATAGACATAAGCAATATGTGAATATTCTTGTATATGTTTTCAAGGAAATTATTTTTCTTCCAATAAAAATTAAATGGGCTCTAAGAATAGCAGATTTCAAGTTAATTAAATTTTATTATTGGGGTATATGGGATGGAATTAGAAGAAAAAATGGAAAAGCAACAATCAATTTCAGCTAACAAACGTAAAACAATTTCTTTCTATAAATACAGAGCTGTCTTTAGAGAAAATGGTGACCAAACGAATTTTTCAAATATCGTTAAGTTTTTAATGCCGCATCTTGATAATAATAATTATAAGGTCAATATCGTTTCCTTTAATAATTTTAAAAATAGCATTGAAACAAACCGAAAGTATATCCCTCAAAATGAACATTTGAATGGGGTTTATTTTTTATCATTTAAGAGGATTTTCCCACGCAAAAAAAATATCTATCAGGCTCTTGAAATGTTTATTAATATCATTCGATTTTTATATTCCATCAATAAATATAGGCCCGATATAGTTTATGTTTATGGCGACACACCTCTTTTCATAGCCTCTTTAGCAAAGCTGTTTTCATCTTATAAGATAGTATATGATAAAAGGGGAGATTACATTGATGAATTAGAGAAATTAGGAGCATCAAAGAGGAAATTGGGATGGTTGAAAAAAATTCTGGCTTATTCTGAACGTAAAATTGAATTTACCTATGTAGTTTCAGATACCTATAAAAAAGACCAAAATAATAGCACAATTATTCCAAAGTATAATTATTTTGATAAGAATATTTTTTACTATTCTGAAAAAGAAATGTTGGCAAAAAGAGCAATGTTGAATCTCAGTAATAAATTTGTGTTTGTCTATACAGGATCTTCCTATCACTATCAGATGGTAGAAGAAACAGTGCTTTTTTTCTCAAAGTTTAACAAGGTTTTTAAGGATTCATTTTTTATCGTACTCACAGAAAGTGATCATAATGATTTTATTAAATACTTTAAAAAATATAATGTCTCTGAAGGTTCTTATTCTGTGAGCTCTATGACCCAAAAAGAATTGTGTAGTATTCAAATGATAGCTGATTTAGCGTTTTTATTCAGAGCGGATTTACCACTTAATCGAAATTCTTTCCCAACCAAATTTGCCGAATATCTGGCCAATGGGATTCCAGTGCTTACAACCGAGTTTATTGAAACAATAGTCCCAATGATAAAAAATAATGGATTAGGAGAAATTATTGATTTATCCATTGATGATACTGATATTATTTATGAAATTCACAAAAAATATCTATCCAATTTAGAAGTTAAACAAAAGTGCGCAGATTATTCAAATATTCATTTGCAGTGGCAAAAGAAATCTTTTGATCATTTCAAGCAAATTGATGCCATTATTTAATATTATCTACTAAATGTTATTTAATTCAATAGAGTTTGCAATATTTTTACCCATTGTATTCTTGCTATATTGGTCTGTAGTAAGTAAAAACATTAAAATTCAAAATAGCTTTCTTTTAATAGCTAGTTATGTGTTTTATGGTTGGTGGGATTGGAGATTTTTGTCTCTTATAATCTTTAGTTCATTTGTAGATTATCTGGTTGGCAGAGGCTTATCAAAAACTGCTGAGAAATCCAAAAGGTTACTTTTATTACTAATAAGTATTTTTGTCAATCTTGGATTTCTTGGTTTTTTTAAATATTTTGATTTCTTTGCTGAATCATTTTCAGAAGCATTTACTTTACTGGGATCCCATATTGAAATTTCTCGTTTAAATATTATTTTACCTGTTGGAATAAGCTTTTATACCTTTCAAACTCTAAGTTATTCAATAGATGTTTATAAGCGAAAACTTGAACCAACAAAAGATATTATTTCATTTTTCACTTTTGTAAGTTTTTTCCCTCAGCTTGTTGCTGGACCTATTGAAAGAGCAACTAATTTATTGCCTCAATTTTACAAAAAAAGAATATTTGATTATTCTAAAGCAGTTGATGGAACTCGCCAGATCTTATGGGGACTTTTTAAGAAAATGGTAATTGCTGACAATTGTGCGAATTATGCTAATGATATATTTAATAATTATACTGATTATTCTGGAAGTTTACTGTTATTAGGTGTTGTGTACTTTGCATTTCAGATTTATGGTGATTTTTCTGGCTATTCTGATATTGCAATTGGAACTTCTCGCTTGTTTGGATTCAATTTAAAACAGAATTTTAATTTTCCATATT
>JABINZ010000081.1 GCA_018698135.1 Bacteroidota bacterium | reverse complement strand
ACATTGGATAGTGTTAACCACATTTATTTAAACCCGGATACATTCGAGCTAACTTTAATAGCAGAAACCGCTTTTGGTTGTAGAGATACGGCCAGCAAAGAAATTATTGTTCTTCCTAGTCCTGAAGCAAATTATTCGATAAATGACAGTTCACAGTGTTTGAATGAGAACTTATTCAACTTCACCAACCTTTCAAACCTCACAGGTTTTGAAAACCTGTTAGGTTTAAATTATAAATGGGATTATGGAGACAACACCAGTTCAAGCGACACCAGCCCTACAAAAACCTTTAGTACTTACGACACTTTCAATGTCCAGCTTGTAGCTATTTCACAAGATGGTTGCAGAGATTCGGTTTCAAAACAAGTGCTGGTGCTAGAATCGCCTCAGTCAGCATTTACAATAAACAATTCAAACCAATGCTTCAATAATAACCTTTTCCTGATGAACTTTTCCAACCTTTGGAACTTTGGAAAAGTTGTTTGGAATCTGGGTGATAGTACTATTTCTACAGATAGTTCAGTCAATCACTCTTACAAATCGGGAGGCATCTACCCTGTTCAAATGATAATCGAAAATCAGCAAGGCTGTGCTGATACAGCTATTAAAGTTGTCACTGTGCATCCCTCACCTATAGCTGACTTTAGCATTAATGATTCGGTGCAATGTTTTAATGAAAATCTTTTTCTATTCAAATCCCTGACAGGGTTTGGAACCCTGTCAGGGTTGAATTATAAATGGGACTTTGGTGATAATACAATTTCAACAGATACTCACACAGTTAAAACATTCAGCACCGTAGATACATTTACAGTTCAATTACTGGCTGTTTCACCTGATGCTTGCAGGGATTCTATTTCCAGGCAAGTTGTGGTTTTGGAATCTCCAAAGGCAGGAATTGGTGTAAATGATAGCAGTCAGTGTTTATTAGAGAATGAGTTTCATTTTTTCAACCTAACAGGTTTGAATCAAGCTGTTAGTTTTAATTATAGCTGGGGATTTGGAGATTCTACACAATCACAGGATTCCAGCCCCTTAAAAACCTATCTACATGCTGATACTTTTCCTGTTTCATTGATACTTACAACTGATTTTGATTGCAAGGACACTGCATACAAAGAAGTCTTCGTGAGGCCCATGCCTAAAGCTGCCTTTATTATTGACAATCCATCACAATGTTTAAGAGAAAACAACTTCAACTTTATAAATGCTTCCAGTATCACCACTGGAGCTTTAGCCTATCAATGGTATCTCAACGACAGCCTGTGTAGCGACAGCCAACATTTTTACAATTTATCCATTTTACAATTTGGCAATTTTCCCATCAAACTCCTCGCTGAAAGCGATTACCATTGCCTCGATTCTATATCACAAACAATTTATATTCACCCCATGCCAAAGGCTGATTTCAGTTATAGTCTCCCTTGCCTCGAAAAAGAAATTCAATTCTCTGATAAAAGCAGCATTCCACAAGGAAGTATCAATAACTGGAAATGGTATTTTACGTCCAATGATAGTTCAGCCCTACAACATCCTGTTTTTGTGTTTAACAATTATGGCGATCATTCTGTAAAACTTATCACAAGTTCCGATTCGGGATGTGTGGATACGATTTCGAAAACAATCACAATTTATGATCATGCAGCTGCTGTGGAAATGGAACGAGTGACGGTGGTGAATAATCGTTTCAACCTGCTGGAATGGAAAGATCCTGCTTCTCCTATTGTTTCCGGCTATCAAATTCAAAAATCCACCAACTTCGGAAACTTTACTGATTTCAAAACCTATCCGAAAGACAGTTTACATCTTACTGATTTTGCGGTTTTTCCTGATCAAAGCATTTATACCTACCAGCTTTTAACAAAAGATAGTTGCGGACACAGCAGCGAAGCTTCCAACATTGCCCAAACAATTCTGCTGCAACTGGATAGTTCTGAAACCTTTAGCATGCTCACCTGGTCGGCATACGAAGACTGGAAACAGGGCATTCAGCGTTATGAAGTGCAAATATTTAATGAAAAAATCAAAAACTGGGCTCAATTGGAAAGTTTTGTTTTTCCTAACGAATTCACTGACTCCATAACAAAACTCAGCCAATCGAACTATTGCTATCGTATTGCTGCATATAGGAATAATGATGAATTGCAATCACACTCTAATGTTGTTTGTGTGGATACACGAATGAACCTTTTTGTGCCCAATGCTTTTTCTCCAAATGGTGACGGAATAAATGATCATTTCCAAATAAAAGGTGTTTTTATCAATGAGTTCAATATTCAGATTTTTAACCGTTGGGGCGAAAAACTATTCGAAAGTGATGATATGAATATGAAATGGGATGGATCATTCAATGGACGCATTTGTCCTGTTGGAATTTATTATTATCAAATACTGGCAAAAGGATCAGAAAATCATAATAACCAATTGTCAGGCTCAATTAGCCTGATCAGATAAATCTGAATGCTTGTAAAAAATCCTTTCAAGGCTTAACAATCCTGGGTACTCAACACAAGACTTTCCCTCACTTTAATTATATTTGCTACTTAATATTTTAAGGTTTTCCTTTTAAACTTGCTTTCACCTATGTTGACTATTTATAAACCCAAAAATCATATACGAATTGTAACAGCAGCCTCATTATTTGACGGCCACGATGCTGCCATTAATATCATGCGTAGAATTATTCAGGCTTCAGGAGTAGAAGTAATTCACTTAGGTCATGATAGATCAGTTCAGGAAATAGTCGATTGTGCAATTCAGGAAGATGTTCAGGCAATTGCTATCACTTCTTACCAAGGTGGTCACATGGAATTCTTTAAGTATATGTATGACTTATTGAAAGAGCAAAACTGCGAACATATAAAGATTTTTGGCGGTGGCGGTGGAGTGATTCTTCCTGATGAAATAAAAGAACTCCAAGCTTATGGAATAACGCGCATTTATTCCCCAGATGATGGACGCACGTTAGGTTTACAAGGCATGATTAACGATTTAATTGAGCAAAGTGATTTCCCTACTGGGCTTAATCTTAATGGAGAATTAAAAGAAATTGAAGAAAAAAATGTTCGTTCGATAGGTCGAATAATATCTGCAGCAGAGAATTATCCTGAAAGTATTGTTGGATTTATTAATAATATAAAAGAAAAGAAGCTTTGCAAACAATCTCCTGTACTGGGTATTACGGGAACAGGTGGTGCAGGAAAATCTTCCATGGTAGATGAGCTGGTCCGAAGATTTTTGGATGACTTTCCTGAAAAAACAATAGGAATTATTTCTGTTGATCCATCCAAACGAAAAACAGGTGGAGCCTTGTTGGGAGACAGAATTCGTATGAATTCAATTCATAATCCCAGAGTTTATATGCGCTCTTTGGCAACACGACAGTCTAATCTTGCCATGAGCAAATATGTGCAGGATGCAGTCTGTGTTTTGGCAGCGGCAAATTATGATCTCATTATTTTAGAACCCTCTGGAATTGGACAATCCGATACTGAAATCATCGATCATAGCGATGTTTCATTGTATGTAATGACTCCAGAATATGGAGCAGCAACTCAGCTGGAAAAAATTGATATGCTGGATTTTGCAGATGTGATTGCTTTGAATAAATTCGACAAAAGAGGGTCGCTTGATGCACTAAGAGATGTTAGAAAGCAATATCAGCGAAACCATCAATTGTGGGAACAGAAAGTGGAAGAAATGCCTGTTTACGGTACAATTGCTTCTCAATTCAATGATCCTGGAGTCAATGAATTATACCGAGCAATTATTAATACTGTTGTTAAAAAAACAGGAAAAGATTTCGAAAGTGGAATACAAGAAACCGATGAATTATCAGAGAAAATTCATATTATTCCTCCTAACAGAGTCCGTTACCTTTCTGAAATTACGGATACCATACGTCAGTATAATAAATGGTCTGAAGATCAAGCTGAGATTGCACAAAAGCTTTATAATTTAACCGAATCAATTTCACTTTTAGCTGAAACTGATCATGCAGAAGCAAAGAAGAGTTTGGAAACTCTTGCACAGTCAATTGAGCTTGAACTTGACAGGAAAAACAAAATGATACTTGATGGCTGGGAAGAAAAAACTGCCTGCTTTCAGCAAGATGAATTTGTATATAAAGTAAGAGATAAAGAAATTAAAGTTGAAACATTCACCAAGTCGCTTTCTCATTCAAAAATTCCCAAAATATCCTTTCCAAAATACAAAGCTTGGGGTGATATTTTAAAATGGATTTTGAGAGAAAATTTCCCAGGTGAATTCCCCTATGCAGCTGGTGTTTTTCCTTTCAAACGTGAAGGAGAAGATCCGACCAGAATGTTTGCTGGTGAAGGTGGACCTGAAAGAACGAACAAACGGTTTCATTATGTTTCAGTAAATATGCCTGCCAAAAGGTTGTCTACTGCCTTCGATTCAGTAACCTTATACGGTCGGGATCCTGATCGCAGACCTGACATTTATGGAAAGATTGGTAATGCCGGAGTTTCTATTTGTTGCCTCGATGATGCAAAAAAACTCTATTCCGGCTTTGATTTGGTCAATCCAAAAACATCTGTATCGATGACCATCAACGGACCTGCTCCTGCGATGGTGGGTTATTTCATGAATGCAGCCATTGATCAAAATTGCGAGAAGTACATTATTGAGAATGGACTTGTTGATGAAATCAATAAAAAGATTGAAGCCATTTTCAAAGAAAAAGGAACAAAAAGACCAGCTTATCAAGGAAAACTTCCTGAAGGAAATAATGGTTTAGGATTAATGCTTCTAGGTGTTTGCGGAGAAATGGTTCTTCCTGCTGACGTTTATAGTAAAATAAAGGCCGATACTATTTGTGCAGTGAGAGGAACTGTTCAAGCTGATATACTAAAAGAAGACCAGGCACAAAACACCTGTATATTTTCTACCGATTTCTCTCTGAAATTGATGGGCGATATTCAGTCCTACTTTATCGATAATTATGTCCGGAATTTCTATTCTGTATCCATTTCAGGGTATCATATTGCTGAAGCAGGTGCAAATCCAATTAGTCAGCTAGCCTTTACATTAGCAAATGGTTTTACCTATGTCGAGTACTATTTGTCAAGAGGAATGAACATCGATGACTTTGCTCCTAACCTATCATTCTTCTTCTCCAATGGAATTGATCCAGAATATTCAGTATTGGGCCGAGTAGCCAGACTGATTTGGGCCAAAGCCATGAAAATGAAATATGGAGGAAATGCCCGTTCTCAAATGCTCAAATATCACATTCAAACTTCAGGTCGCTCCTTGCATGCGCAGGAAATAGATTTCAATGATATCAGAACGACTTTGCAAGCACTCTATGCCATATACGACAATTGCAACTCATTACATACTAATGCCTACGATGAAGCGATAACCACTCCAACCGAAGAAAGTGTTAGGAGAGCAGTTGCAATACAAATGATCATCAATCATGAATTGGGTTTAGCTAAAAATCAGAATCCATTACAGGGTTCTTTTATTATTGAAGAACTTACTGATTTAGTGGAAGAAGCAGTTATGGCAGAATTCGATCGCATCACAGAAAGAGGTGGAGTATTAGGTGCTATGGAAACCATGTATCAGCGAGGTAAAATCCAAGAAGAATCCTTGTATTATGAAACATTGAAACATACAGGAGAATTGCCAATTATGGGAGTAAATACTTGGTTATCTTCAACAGGCTCGCCTACAACCATACCCGGAGAAGTAATCCGAGCTACGGAAGAAGAAAAAGAATATCAGATTGGCATGCTTGAACAACTTCACCAAACCTATCAGCAAGAATCAGAATCCATATTGGTAGAATTGAAAGATGCGGCCATTAAGAATAAAAACATTTTCAATGCATTGATGGAAGCAACAAAAGTATGCTCGATAGGCCAGATCACCTCTGCTTTATTTGAGGTTGGTGGACAGTATCGTAGAAATATGTAAACTAAAAAAACAGCAGTATTTATGAGTCGATTTAGAATTTTGGTGGTAAATCCGAGAACTACGTTTACAAAAATTGCAATCTTTGATAATGAAGAGCTTGTTTATCTAAATAAAGTAAATCACACGCAGGATGAACTGGATCTGTTTCATAATATTCTCGACCAGCATGAATACCGCAAGAATATAGTATTAAAAGAACTACAAGAAGCTGATATTGCTGCTGAATCCATTCATGCAGTGGTCGGACGAGGAGGATTGATAAAACCTGTTAAATCTGGTGTATTTGAAATAAATGACCATTTGATCGAAGATTTAACGAATTCACCAGTGGGTGAAGATTCTGTTAATTTAGGTGGACTGATCGCTAAAGATATTGCAGATTCATTATCCATAAAAGCCTATACCTGCGATCCTGTTGTTGTTGATGAATTAGACGATTTAGCACGAATAGCTGGACATCCGGATTTTGAGCGCAAATCAGTATTCCATGCTTTGAATCAAAAAGCTGTGGCCAGACGCTACGCAAATTCATTCAGCAAAAAAGTCGAAGAATTAAATCTTATCGTTGCGCATATTGGCATAGGAATAACAATTGGGGCACACCATTTCGGACGTGTAATTGATGTCAATCAGGGCTATGATGGAGAAGGCCCCTTTACACCCAAGCGAAGTGGCACATTGCCCATGGGGGATTTGATTCGGATGTGTTACAGTGGCCAGTTTAGCGAAGAAGAAATGTTGAAAAAAATAACTGGTAAAGGTGGTATGACTGCTTATTTTGGAACAGATGATATGAAAGAAATTGCCATCAAAGCCCAAAATGGAGATAAAGAAGTTAAACTTATTTTTGATGCAATGGCTTACCAGGTTTCTAAATACATTGGAATGATGATTCCTGTATTAAAAGGAAATGTAGATGCAATTCTGTTAACAGGAGGTATTACTAATAATAAGTATTTCGTTGATCAAATTATTGAGCGTGTTGAAAAAATAGCTTTAGTTCATGTATATCCTGAAGGAGATGAAATGGAATCTCTGGCTAAAAATGTTTTAGCTGTTTTAAGAGGAGAAAGAGACACCTTATTGTATGAATAAAAAAGCCCCTGAATAATTAAATATTCAAGGGCTTTCAAAATTATTTATGTATTTATCCCCTACCTGATAAACTTTTAGGGATTCTTCCGTTACGAATAGATTCAGAACGTAATCTACGGCCAACTATACGCTCAACCATATTTCCAATTTCCAAAACTTTATCTACATCTACTCCGGTGTCGATGCCCATTTCGTCCATCATAACCACCATATCTTCTGTAGAAACCAATCCTACGATATTTGGATCTTTGTAATAATATGCACCTGTACCACTCACCGGACAATCATCTACAAAGTTGGCAGGTTGACCACCAATACCACCCATACAAGATTCATAATTAGTCATACCAGCTTGTAATGCGGCTAAGACATTTGCCAATCCCCAACCACGTGTAACATGAAAATGAACAATATGTTTTTCAGGGTTTTGGAAATGATCCATAAGCATGGAGAAATATCGATAAACACGATCAGGCGAAGCAGAGCCATCATGATCGGCATGTTCCACATCAGTAGCTCCAATATCTAACCATCGTTGAGTAAACTCTATCGCTTTTTCCAATTTTGTAGGACCTTCAATTGGGCAACCCCAAATTGTACTTACGGTACCATTGACTTTCATTCCTGCATCTCTACACTTTGGAATCCATTCTTCGCACATTTTCCAGTACTCTTCTAAAGTCAAACCTGAGTTTTTCTTATGATGTGATTCACTAGTGGAAACCATTACCAAAATACGGTCGGGTCCCCATCCTTCTTTATAAGCATTTATTGCTCTTTCAATTGCACGCTCGCGAATTGTTACAGCTGTCAATTTCACTTCTGGAAGCAAATGGGCAATTTTTTTACTTTTGCGAATGCCCTTAAACACTTCATCAGCATCTCTAAATTGAGGCATTCCTTTAGGATTGCCCATATTGGTTACTTCAATATGTTTAAATCCAGCTAAAAGCAATTGCTCTGATAACCAAATTTTTGCTTCAGTTGAAATGAATTTTTCTTCGTGCTGAAAACCATCTCTTACGGTTATATCACCTATAGTAACCTTCTTCGGGTAATTAAATTCTGCCATAATCTTAATTTATTTTTGATTGATAATATTTACAAACTCATTTCTGGAATATCACCTGCAATAACCAAAGTTCCAGCAGTTGCATTCTTAATTTCTTCAACACTTACGCCAGGAGCTCTTTCCATTAAATGAAAAGCACCGTCTCTTACTTCAATAACAGCCAGGTTTGTGACGATTTTTTTCACACAACTCACACCTGTTAAAGGCAATGTGCAATCCATTAGTAATTTTGAATTTCCTTCTCTATCTGTATGTTGCATAGCAACAATAATATTCTTTGCAGCAGCAACTAAGTCCATTGCTCCTCCCATTCCTTTAACTAATTTGCCAGGAACTTTCCAGCTAGCAATGTCACCATTAACGGTAACTTCAAATGCTCCGAGTACCGTTAAATCTACATGTCCACCTCGAATCATGCCAAAGCTATCAGCAGAGTCAAAGAATGAAGCACCATCTAAATATGTAACCGTTTGCTTTCCTGCATTAATGAGGTCTGCATCTACATTTTCTTTCTTGGGAAATGGGCCAATACCCAATAAACCATTTTCAGAATGCAAGGTTACATCCATTCCCTCAGGAATATAGTTAGCAACTAGTGTAGGAATTCCGATTCCTAAATTAACATAATAGCCATCCTGAAGCTCCTGTGCTATTCGTTTTGCAATTCCGTTTTTATCTAAACTCATTTTATATTCGTTTATTCGTTAATTATTTGATAATTAGCTCATTAACTAATTACCTCATTATCAAATTAATCAGATGTTGTTTCAAATTCAATCTGCTTCTTATAATCAGTTCCTTGGAAAATACGCTGAACGAATATACCATGTGTATGAATTTGATTTGGGTCTAATTCACCGGCAGGTACTAATTCTTCAACCTCTGCAATCGTAATGATTCCGGCAGCTGCCATCATATTGTTGAAGTTATTTGCCGTGTGTCGATAAATAAGATTTCCTTTGGTATCTCCTTTCCATGCTTTTACAATGGCAAAATCTGCTCTCATCCCTAATTCAAGAATATGAGGTTTCCCATTAAACTCCCTGACTTCTTTATCACCCTGAACTTCTGTGCCGTATCCAGCAGGAACAAAAAAAGCAGGAATACCAGCTCCACCAGCACGAATTCTTTCTGCCAATGTGCCTTGTGGTATTAAATCTACTTCTAGCTCGCCACTTAAATATTGCCTTTCAAATTCTTTGTTTTCACCTACATAAGATGAAATCATTTTCTTTATCTGTTGACCTCTCAACAATTTGCCTAATCCAACATTATCAATCCCAGCATTGTTTGAGATACAGGTTAGGTTTTTTATGTTTGCGTCCACAAGGGCATCTAAACAATTTTCAGGTATTCCACATAAGCCAAATCCACCAAGCATGATATCCATGCCATCCTGAATTCCTTGAATTGCTTCTTGTGCATTTTTTACAACTTTCTGCATATGTATCCTATTTTATTTTCAAATTTTTATTTTGTAAATGTAAATAATTCTGCTGCTTTAGATTTTGCTTGAGCAAAAGCTTTACTATCAATATTAGTATTTATTTTATTTATATCAAAATAATTAAATAGATCAATAGTATTTAGGTTTCCTACCATTTCATGTTGGGTCATTGGACAACCTCCCAGACCATTCAGCACTGAGTCAAAGCTCCAGCAACCATTGTCATATGCTGCCTGTATTTTTGGTTCCCACTCAGACTGCTTAGTATGCAAATGCAATCCAAAATTAATAGCAGGAAACTTAGGTGGAATCTTTTTAAAAATCTCTGTAATTATTTCAGGGGTTCCAACACCTATTGTATCAGAGAAATTAATTTCCTGAACACCCTTTCTCAAGAGTATATCAGTATATTCTTCAATTATATCAATACTCCATGGATCTCCATATGGATTCCCAAATCCCATAGATAAATAAACCATTAGTTGCCTATCTTTCTTATCGCAAGTTTCTAATAATGAGTCAATTGTTTCTAAAGATTTTTCAATAGTCGAATTGATATTCAGTTTTAGAAATGTATTTGATACAGAAAAAGGATAACCTATATATGAAAGATTTGAGTGGCCACATGCTATTTCCATTCCCTTTACATTTCCAACAACAACGAGTAGTTTGGTATTGGTTTCAGACAAATCAAGAGATTGAAGGACCTTTCCAGTGTCTCTCATTTGAGGTATTGCTTTTGGAGAAACAAAACTTCCAAAATCAAGGATGTCATATCCTACCTTTAATAAAGATTGTATATAATCTATTTTCTTTTCAGTTGGAATGAAAGTTTTCAGCCCCTGCATGGCATCACGAGGAGACTCAACCAGTCGTAATTGTTTAATAGTCATTTAGTTTAATAATTTTTGGTGGCGAAGAATTCCTCTTTTCTCTAAACTCTTTGCCTTCTAGCAACCAATATATCTCGAAATTACCAATCTCTGAATTTCAGATGTTCCTTCTCCAATTTGAAGCAAGCGTTGGTCACGATAGAATCTTTCAATGGGATAATCTTTCATGAGACCATAACCTCCATGAATCTGAACAGCTTCATCAGCAACTTGTTTGGCTATTTCTGAACAATAAAGTTTCGACATTGCAGCCTCTTTAGCAAAAGGTAATTTGTTGTCTTTCAACCAGCACGCTTTATAAAGGAGATTTCTTGCCAATTCAATTTTTGTTGCCATATCAGCTAATTTGAAAGCATTGATTTGGAATTTGCCAATCGGCTTACCAAATTGCTTTCTTTCTTTACTGTAGTTCAATGCAAGTTCAAAGGCACCTTGAGCTAAGCCTAAACCCATGGCAGCAATGGATAAACGACCGCTATCTAGCGTAGCAAGCATGATTTTAGAACCTTCACCTTCTTTACCCAACATATCTTCATCTCGGACTTTACAATCGTCAAAGTATAGTTCAGCAGTATCTGATGCTCTCCACATCATTTTACCGTGCATAGCAACAGCCTTAAATCCTGGAACATTTCTTCTAACAATAAAGTTGGTGAAAGACTTATTTCCTTTTTCGTCTGTACTGGTTACCGTTTGAGCTGTTGAACCTATTGAGATTTCAGATGAAGCATTCGTTATAAAAATCTTTGAACCATTGATGACCCATTGATCCCCAACTTTAACTGCTTTCGTTTTTGATCCTCTTGAATCTGAACCTGCATCGGGTTCCGTTAAGCCAAATCCCCACAAGGCTTTGCCTGTGCATAGTTGAGGAAGCAATTCTTCCTTTTGTGCATCGGTGCCATAATAATAGATTGGCCCTAAACCTAATGAATTATGTGCTGCCAAAGTAGCAGCTTGAGAACTGTCTATCCGAGCTAATTCTTCAACTGCAATTATGTAGGAAAGTGTGTCTAAACCTTGTCCCCCATATTTCTCAGGTATATACATCCCAAACAATCCCATTTCACCAATCATATTGGTTAATTCGATTGAAAATTCAGCTTTTTCATCTAATTCCTGTGCTCTTGGCTTTATTTCCCTTTCGGCAAAATCTCTAACTGTACTTCGTATCAGTTCATGCTCTTCTGTAATGTACATATGTAATCCTTTTAATTTTGATTTTAATTTAATTCAGAAATCTGTTAATTTAATACAGATACAACGTGTGCAAGATAATTAAATTTATAGGAAGAGCAAAGAATGAATACATAGTTATATCATGCAGATTATGCCATATGTTTTTTTCTTATAAAAGGGACAATAAAGGAAATTAAACGGATGAGATTAGTTAATTATCAATTTTCTCACAATAATCTGATTTCCTGTGTCAATTTTCAAAACGTAAACTCCATTTCCATAATCGCTGATATCCATTTCCAATAAATTTTCACCTGAGTTGATTTGTTTTGACTGAACTAATCTTCCTTCAGAGTTAAGTACGTCAATGGTTTTAATATCATTTGCTTTTATGTAAAAAAGACCACTTGAGGGATTTGGAAAAACCACAACATCTTCTTTATTGATTTCTTTAATGGAAGAAGTTTTACAGGCACCTTTTAATACATATTGCTGTTCTCCTCCATTGCTATGAATGGTCATTGCAATCGAGTCAGGAAAGTGATCCTCAGGCTTATAAATGATCTGAAAAGTATAATCATATAATCCGAAAATTTCAGTGCCCGGAATAAAATCTGTTATAAAATCACTACTTGAAATTCCGCTTATTGAATTTAGGGTCAATAATCCATTTCCGAAATTTGTAATTGTAATGGACATTGTATCAGCATCACCTATTAGTACTGAATCGAACTCAAGAAAGGTATCTGAAACAGACATGATTATTGGTCGAATGGAATCGGTTAATGGATACCCAGCACTGTACCATCCGACTATACCTCCTAATACATTATACAGGATTTTAAACTGTTTGCTTTTCATCAGGTTAAATGCATTGCTACTCCTGCCCCCTGATGCACAATGAATAAGATAGATTTTATTCTTGTCCAGTGTGTTTAGCATACTATCAAAAGAAGGAGAATTGTAATCTAATAATACACCATTCCACAGATGATAAATGTTAAATTCATTGATTGATCTTACATCTAATATGACAAAAGCAGGATTTGATTTATTATACTGAATGATGGAGAAAGCACTATCTACATCAATATGAGCATGAATAGTATCTCCCGAACGATAATTTTGAGCATATGAACAAACAGCTAATTGAAAAACAAAAAATAATAGCACACCAATCCGAATACTGACTCGCGTACAAAATGATTCAACTGTCATATTTTTCAAGTTTCAACATACAAGGTTAATACAAAAAGCAATTTCTACTCCAGCACAACCATTACCTGCCCACTATCAACCATATCATTTAAGGCTACTTTCACTTCTTTCACAACACCGGCTATTTTTGTTTCGATATTGTTCTCCATTTTCATGGCATCAATAACAACGATAACATCGCCTTTCTTTACTTCATCTCCTTCTTTCACATTCAGTTTGAAGATTTTACCTGGAATTGGTGCTGCAATTACGTTGGCTTCTGAATCTAAACTACTATCACCACTGGCCTCAGAAAGTTCGGTTGCTAACATATCTTCCCGAAGCAGGCAAAACTCGCTTTTATTAATGTTTACTTTAGTTCTATCTTCACATGGAGCAAAGGAGGCATAAAACTTTTTATCACCTATTGAAAAATCAACTTCAGCTTCACTTACATCAATCAGTTTCGCTTGATAGAGTTCTTCCTGAATAAACAATTCATACTCAGCATTTCCCTTCTGACGAATGTCAATTACAAAAACGTCTTCTCCATGTTTCACATCAATGCTATTGATTTGCCTCCAAAATCCAATATTATTCCAAACAGAGTCTTTTGTTTTTGCTTCAGCAACATTTTGATTTAACGAGTGCAGCAAGAATCCTGTAATGGCTTCGTGCAATCCAGTTTCATCTTTGCTATATGAACTGCGATTAGGTGCTTGTTTTGTATTCATGGAAACAACATTTTTATTATCTTTTTCTGATCTTTTCTTTTCAACATCGGCTTCAAAGCGTTCTTTTGCTACACCTGATTTATATTCACGGTACTGATCTTCATGCATGGCAAACTCCAACAATTCTTCATCATCCTCACCATATTCCCAGCCTAATTCATCCATTTCGGCTCGGTATTTATCCAATACATCAGGATAATTATCTTGCGGAATTCCCTTATAAAACTCAAAACCTTTTTCATTGGCAAGATCCACCAGCTCGGAATCTAATGTGCCGGGTAATGTTCCTGCTTTCCCTAATATCATGTCCCATGTGTTTTTGTCAACCATGGAAAATCGTTTTTCGCCTTTCGACATTTGGAAAACATTCATCAAAGCAGTATTTTTCACATACTGACTGAATGGAGTTACCAATGGAGGATAGCCAAGCATGGGCCAAATGTGTGCAGTTTCTTCAAACATTTTAACCAGTAAATCATCTTCCGATAATTCATTTTCGCCTTGTGCTTTTAAATTCAAATTGATTGCCTGATGCATACCTTTTAGATCAGCCATAAGCGATCCCATCATTCCTCCGGGTAAGCCCGATTGAACTAGTAAGGAAGACATTCTGCTGTTTTTGGGATCAATGTATAATCCCAAGAAATCATCAATAAAATCTTGAGTCATGGCACGTGCTTCCATATAAGCATTCATGTTGATTTCAGGAACAATAAATCCATCATCTTTCAGCATTTCCTGAATAGTAATGACATCAGGATGAACCATTCCCCATGAAAGAGGTTCCATGGCTACATCAACATAATCGGCTCCTGCTCTCGCAACTTCCAGCATTGAAGCAACAGAAAAACCGGGACCTGAATGACCATGATATTGAACAATTATATGTGGATGTCTATCTTTTATCGCTTTGGTAAGCTTACCTAATGTTGAAGGTCGACCAATGCCAGCCATATCTTTCAGACAAATTTCATCGGCTCCGTATTCAACAACTTTATCGGCAAGTTTTACATAATAATCAACAGTATGTACTTCTGATTTTGTGATACTCAAAGCAGCCTGAGATATCATACCTGCTTCTTTCGCATATTTAATCGACAATTCCAAATTGCGATGATCGTTTAAACCACAAAAAGATCTGGCGATGTCAGTTCCTTGAGCTTTTTTCACCTGATACATTAACTTTCTAACATCTTTTGGAACTGGAAACATGCGAATTCCATTCAATGCGCGCTCAAGCATATGTGTTTTAATTCCTACATCATTAAATGGCTGAGTCCATTCTCTAACGGCTCTATTAGGATTTTCACCATATAACAAATTAACCTGTTCGAAAGCTCCACCATTGGTTTCAACTCGATCGAAACAGCCCATATCGATAATCACAGGGGCAATGCGTTTTAACTGGTCAACACGTGGTTGATATTTGCCAGATGATTGCCACATATCGCGGTATACTAAACTGAATTTTATTTCTCTTTTTGTCATTCTTTTTGGTTTAAGGTTAGAAACTTACAGGTTGGAATCATATTGTATTACTTGATCAACCTTCAATTTTCAACTTTTTATCTTTCAATTTTTAACCCAATTCGGTTTTCTCTTTTCCAGAAAAGATGCCATTCCCTCCTGCCCTTCATCAGAAGCACGTAATTCGGCAATCATTTTAGCTGTATAATCGATTGAATCTTCAAAGGTCAATTCGTTAGCAACATCATAGATTAATCGTTTACAGGCAGACATGGCATCGGGTCCACTTGTCATTAATTGTTTGATAATTTTTGCTAAATACTCATCTAGTTCTTCAGCTGCTAATGATTTATTGACCAATCGATATTTCTCGGCTTCAGCACCCAGGAATCTTCTTCCGGTTATCATTAAATCTCTGGCACCCGATTCTCCAATTCGCTTGATCACATAGGGTGAGATTGTTGCAGGTGCAATACCCAGTTTTACTTCACTAAAAGCAAACTTGGTTTCGTGATCACAATAAATCATATCACAGGAAGCTAATAAGCCGTTTCCACCACCAATAGCTGCACCATGAACCACTGCAATTGTTGGTTTCGGACAGGTATAAATAACATTAAAACATTTGGCCAGTTTCAAACTATCCTGATAGTTTTCTTCAAAGCCAAACTCTGCAATACCTTTCATGTAGTTCAAATCGGCACCGGCACAAAATGACTTGCCTCTGCCTCTCAATAAAATCACACGTGCATCGGGGTATTCACTAATGTTTGAAAAAAAGTCAATAATTTCTCCAATCATTTCAGCATTTAGCGCATTGTGAACTTCAGGTCTGTTTAACCAAAGTGTTCCTACACTATCCTGTATTTCAAATTCGATATTTCGATATGTCTTCATCAACTATTAATTTAATGCTTAAAAATTATTGAATCCTTTTTCAAATTACATTCTGAATACACCATTATTATGATCTGGGAATTGCTTGTTCATCGACATGGCAATACCCATAGCAATAACTTTTCGTGTATCCGTTGGATCAATAATTCCATCATCCCAAAGACGTGAAGTACTGTAATAAGCTGAACCTTCATGATCGTATTTTTCAGTTATTGCTTTATACATTTTATCAATTTCTTCCTGGGGCATTTCTTTTCCTTTGGACTTATACTGATCTTGTTTTACAGTAATCAGAACATTAGCAGCTTGCATTCCACCCATCACAGAGATTTTTGCATTTGGCCACATAAATAACAAACGTGGACTAAAAGCTCGCCCGGCCATACCATAGTTTCCGGCACCAAATGATCCACCGAATAAAACGGTAAACTTTGGAATCTGTGCATTTGCAACAGCATGTACTAATTTTGCTCCATCTTTGGCAATGCCATTTCTTTCATATTCTTTTCCTACTATAAAACCGGTAATGTTTTGAAGAAAAACCAATGGAATTTTACGTTCTGTACAAAGCTCAATAAAATGAGTCCCCTTTAATGCTGATTCGTTAAACAATACTCCATTGTTAGCAATAATTCCAACTGGCATTCCCATGATACGAGCAAAGCCTGTAATTATCGTCTTTCCATATCTTTCTTTGAATTCATGAAATTTTGAACCATCGACTATACGAGCTATGATTTCCCTAGGGTCAACCATTTTCCTCAAATCAGTTGGAGCAATACCATATAATTCTTCCGGATCGTAAGCAGGCTCTTCAATAGGTGCTAAGTCTAAGACCTGTTTAATAGGATAATCCAGGTTTTCAAAAATATTTCTACAAATCTGAATAGCATGCACATCATTTTCTGCCAAATGATCAGCAACTCCTGAAATAGATGTATGTACATCAGCTCCTCCCAATTCTTCAGGAGTAACTACTTCGCCTGTAGCCGCTTTAACTAAAGGAGGTCCACCCAAAAAGATGGTTCCCTGATTTTTAATTATAATGGTCTCATCACTCATGGCAGGAACATAAGCTCCGCCTGCTGTACAAGAACCCATAACTATAGCAACCTGAGGAATTCCCATGGCTGACATGCGGGCTTGATTGTAAAAGAAACGACCGAAATGTTCTTTATCAGGAAATACGGTATCTTGTTCAGGCAAGTAAGCACCACCAGAATCAACCAGATATAAACATGGCAATTGGTTTTCCATTGCAATTTCCTGAGCTCTCAAATGCTTCTTGATTGTCCAGCGCATATAAGTACCACCTTTCACAGTAGCATCGTTAGCAATAATGACCGTTTCGCGGCCATGAATAACACCTATTCCTGTTACGATTCCTGCTGATGGAAATCCATTTTCATATTGATCATATGCAGCAAGTGGCGATAATTCTAGGAAAGGAGTATTGGGATCAATTATTTTATTGATTCGCTCTCTGGCCAATAATTTACCTCTCTCTTTATGCTTCTTGACAGTTGCTTCGGAGCCACCTTGAGAAACTTTTCTGAGGATTTTTTTATAGGCATCCAATTGTTTTAAAAAGGCTTCTTTATTTTCCTTAAACTCTTTGGAATTTACATCGATTTTGGATTCTATCTTAAACACAGTAATTGATTTAGTTAATTGTTAATTAATTAGCATGATCTTAATGGTGTGTAAATTATGAAAATATATAGACATCTAGAAATGTTTATCAGCAGTATATATAAATTGATAATTATTCCTCGTGCTAAGTGCTCATGTTCTTTTTTATTGTTCTTGATTCTAATGTTCATTTTTCAATTAAATTGCAATGAGTTAATAAGTTTGGAATTCATAAATAAATCAAGCAGTCCTGTAAACTATTTGATTTTTAAGTTGTCCTTAGTAGTATGAAAAATATTAAATTCATTCTCATATTCCTTTTTCTTCAAGGAGTATGTTTAGCACAGAATGAATCGGCAAAATTAAAAACCAAAGACTATATATTCCTCAGCCTCAATTATCACCAGGGTACAATAATGCCTACCAATCCTTTTGTAAAAGGAGAAAATGAAACCGGATTACCAATTGATAAATACAGAGGAGCATCATTTAAGCTGGGTTGGCAAAACCCCGGATATACGCAATGGCAAAAGGTTTATCATGCCCCTTATTATGGCATTGGTTTTTGGACTGGAGATTTTTATTCAAGAGAATTAGGTAATCCGATGGCCATATATGGATTTTTAGGAATCCCACTATTTCGATTAAAATGGATGGAGTTATATGCTGATCTTCAATTTGGAACGGCCTGGCACTGGCGCTATTATGATTCAATTACAAATCCAAATAATATTGCTATTGGAGGAAGTATGACTGTTTATATTGATGTGGGCTTGAATGCATTTGTTCCGCTTAGTAAACGGCTAGATTTAGGTGCAGGTTTGACCTTCTCTCATTTTTCTAATGGTGGTTTTGAACGACCAAACAGAGGATTAAATATATACTCTCCTTCTATAGAATTAAAATATCATTTAAGAGGTCGTCCAGAAACCAGTGGATTACCAAAAGCAGAAAAGGAAACAAAAACACATGATTTATACCTCATGCTTGGTTATGGTGATCATCAGCTGACTGAGCACGAGTTGGATACAAATTATTTTGCTGTGGGTGGAATCAGTGCTTTTTATCAACTTCGCCATTCCAATGCATGGCGATCTGGATTAGGAGTCGATATGAATTATTGGTGGGGTTTAAATGCCAATCCTGATGGAACTCCGGGGCCAAGGAATCTGGAAAACTTAACATTTGGTTTGATCTATCAACCTGAATTGATTATTGGAGACCTTTCACTTGTACTTGGAATAGGAATGTATGCTCGAAATTATAGGTATGGCAATTGGAACCAATTTTATCAGCGTTTAGGTGTGAATTATAGGATATATGATAACCTTACTTTTGGGGTAAACATTAGAGCTGTTAATTTTATGTTAGCTGAGTTTTTAGAGTTTAATTTAGGCTATCGAATTAAGTGGACTAAATAATCAAACAGCATTATTTTATATCCTCAAAGGTTTTTTTTATAACTTCATTGTATGCTACAACTGATTTTTTTTTCTTCTGATGTCCTCCAATATTACACGAAATACCTACAACCATCATACCTCCAATAATACTAAGGCCCCTTTTTGTTACTGATTGTTTAGTTGCACCGGGAATCAAATCCAAATTGTTTTGAGCATAGCCTGTTAGGAACATCATCCCAATCTCAAGCCAGGTTAATGTACTTGCGACACCATGCAAACCTACACCTCCATTAAATAGATTAAGTGCTTCAGGACAATTTGCATATATACTTCTAACTTCAGCATTTGTCAGTTTTACTTTGTTTTTTTTTACTCCTAGCTTATATGTAAGGTATTCAGGTGCTTTAGGGACAGAAGCTTTGGGGCTACTAGATACAATGATGGAATCAGTTTTTGGAATAGGATTTTTATTACTTTGTTCTGTAAAAACATCTTTAGACCCATTTTGATATTTTATCATAAATACCTTTGACTTTTCAATTGTATATACCGGACCTTGCTGATTCTCAAATTTCTTATACTTAATTATATTAATTCCCACTTCCTTAACGATACTTTGAATTTCATCCCCTGTATTAAGAATTATTAAATCCTGAGAATAGCAATTTCTACTAATCATAGTAAACAATAAAACAAGGCTAGTAATGATGATTCTTATTTTCATATAATTTTGTCAGAGTTTAAAGTGCTGGCCAGCACATTTTATAATTTCTACTCAATGTTATTAATCATAGAATTGTACAAATCAACTGTCTTCCTAATATTATTATTACCAACTCCTTGAATAACCCAAGAAGTTATTTGAGTGATAGCTGCTCCTATCAAAAATCTTTTAGCAATTTCATTTTTAGTAGTTAAGTCAGACACCTTTGTAGTTTTATAAATTCCAAAACCAAGAACTCCTAGGCTTCCCCATGACAAAACTTCGCCTACCGATTTCTGTCCTTTCCCTTTATCATATAACTTTTTTATCTCAGGATACTCATTAAAAATATCGCAGATTTGCTGATCAGTTAGCACAATATTTTCACTTCTTATTCCTCTTTGGTATACCAGTGATTTCTGTGCTTGCTGAACAGAACCAGAAGGTTTTGGAGAAGGAGCATTTGCACCACTATTTACATCCTTTTCTTCAATTTTAGGTTCTTCAGTAAATACATCTTTAGAGCCATTTTGATATTTGATCATAAACACCTTTGATTTCTCAATGCTATAAATTGGACCCTCCTGATTATCAAATTTTTTATAGGTGATTGCATCAATGCCTACCTCCTTGACAATACTCATTATCTCATCTCCAGTTTTTAATACAATAATATCCTGAGCATAGCTGTGAATTGAAATAGTGACATTTAGAAGTAAGAATACTAAAAATATAATTCTAGTTTTCATAATATGATGTCAGTGATTTTAGTGCTGACTCCGCACATTTTTAATTTTGTAGACCCAAATATTTATAAACTCATTTAAAGTTCAATTCTTTTAAAGTGTTCTTTCTGTGACAAATCGCGGTTATTTATCAATTCACCTTACTTTAAATATCTGGCTTTATGGGTCAGGTATAAACAATTGGGGTGATCCCTACAAAAGCATTGATCATATTGTTTTCAAAAGAAACACTCCGCCAATTTACAGAGAAAGTTATTAATTTCAATCAAGATTAATCCTTTTTTTCAAGTAGGCAAATCAATAAATCTCTGGAGGTACAGCAAACATCTGCTTATTAAATAATATCAAAACAAAAAACCCGACAATCAAATGAAAGTCGGGTTTATACATTTAGTCAAGAAAGAATTATCTTGGACTATAATTCGGAGCTTCTTTGGTAATCATAATATCGTGTGGATGACTTTCGCGCACACCTGCCGGTGTTATGTGAATAAAACTAGCCTGTTGCAAATTTTCAATAGTAGCAGAGCCCGTATAACCCATTCCTGCTTTTAGTCCACCAATAAATTGATATAAAACTTCATTCAATGTGCCTTTGTAAGGAACACGACCAACAATACCTTCAGGAACCAACTTGCTAATTTCTTCTTCAGGATCCTGAAAATAACGATCTCCAGAACCTTTTTTCATGGCTTCCAAAGATCCCATTCCACGATAATGCTTGAATTTCCTACCTTCATAAATTATTGTTTCACCGGGTGCTTCTTCAACACCAGCAAATAAGGAACCTGCCATTACACTGCTTGCTCCTGCTGCTATCGCTTTTACGATATCGCCTGAGTAGCGAATACCACCATCGGCAATAATAGGAATACCCGTATCTTTTAGGGCTTCAGCACATTCATAAACAGCCGTTAATTGAGGAACTCCAATTCCTGCAATAACACGCGTTGTACAAATGGAACCCGGCCCGATTCCTATTTTTACTGCATCAACTCCAGCCTTTACCAAAGCAAGTGCGCCTTCGGGAACTGCGACATTTCCACCAATTAACTGAATATTAGGAAACTTCTTTTTAACACTTGCTATCAAATCGAGAACTTTTTTGGAGTTTCCGTGAGCAGAATCTACACTTAATACATCGACACCAGCATTTACTAATGCTTCTGCATGTTCCAGTGCATTTTCTGTAACACCTATGGCAGCACCCACTCTTAATCGGCCATACTCATCTTTACAGGCAAGTGGATGATCTTTTGTTTTCTTAATGTCGCGTAAAGTAAACAAGCCATGAATTTTGCCCTCACTGTCAATAACAGGTAATTTCTCTACCTTGTGATTCTTTAATATTTCTTCAGCCTCTTTAATATCTGTACCAGCAGGAGCTGTTATTAAGCCAGCTTGTCCTGTCATAACCTCTCTTACATTTCTCGAAAAATCTTTTTCAAAAAAGATATCTCTGTTTGTTAGTATGCCGACAACTACCCGATTATCGTCTACAATGGGGATTCCTGATATAGAATTTTCGGTCATTAACTGAATGGCTTCGCCAATTGTAGCTTCTTCATTTAAAACAATAGGATCCTGGATTACACCGCTTTCCGATCGTTTAACCCTTTTGACCATTAAAGCTTGTTCTTCAACAGACATATTTTTATGAATAATACCGATGCCCCCTTCTCGAGCAATTGCAATGGCCATAGCTGTTTCAGTTACCGTATCCATAGCTGCTGAAACAAAGGGTATATTGATATCAATATTTTTTGTCAGTTTCGTTTTTGTATTAACTTCTCTGGGTAGTACTTCCGAATAAGCCGGAACAACTAATACGTCATCATAGGTTAGACCTCTCCCAATAAATTTTTTACTTTCTTCTATCATTTTGGGGAAATTTTAAAGTGTTGTACCATGTGCAAAGGTAGAAAAAAAGATAAAAGACTTGAAAATAAAGATGAAAAGATTTAAAGAATAAAAAGATGGAGGAAAATTAATAAAGAGTAAAAAGCAATGAGACCGATAGAAGAGAATCTAGTTTGATAAAATTCTGAAGTACTCTTTAACTTTAATGCGATAATAGGGTGTTAGATTGGGAGGAACATTTTGCAACAATTCAATTTCCTTTTCTTTGCTTTTAATGTATTCTTCTAAACTAGGAGGCTTCTGATTAAACATTTCCCGGGCAGATTTCGATTCACGTTTCTCCTCTTTACCTTGTTCTTTTTCTGCTTTTTCTGCTTCTATCAATCTAATTTCAATTTCTTTTTGGCGTTTAAGCGTTTCCTCTGTAATATTTTTATTGACAATATCCTCTTCAGTTTCTTCCATTAGCTTTTGAATCTCACTGAGGTTTCCAAAAGGATTTGTTCCATCTTTATTTTTCTCTTCGTCCATTTTGCGTAAGGCATTTCGAAGCATTTCCTGCTTAGCTGCCATTTGTGCCATTTGTTTGCTCATGCTTGGCGATGGTTTACCATCTTTCATTTCCTTTAATTGCTTATTCAGCGATTCCTGCATTTGACGAAGACTTTCAAAGTCTTTTGATTTTTTCTTTCCGGGCTTTTTTGTTTTCGATTTGCCGCTACCTGATGTCATTTCCTGTTGCATTTGTTTCAATAATTCGCTTAACATCAAGGCCACATTATTCATGGAAGTCATTGCATATTGTTGCTTCCCCCGAGCTTGAGGAACAAATCGATCTGAAAGTAAATCCACAACCTTTTCCATATTGTAATTAATATCATTTACTTCCTTATTTACATAAGCAGCAATCATAGGCAATTCCTTGCTGAGCGCAAATAAACTATCCTCTATCATCCGCATATCGTCTTTGAGTTTTTTCTGTTGATTGGCAAATTCAATATAGCGCGGATTGGTAGTATTTATATTGTTTAAGTCGGCAATTAGTTTTTCCTGTTCAAAAGATACATACATCAGGTTCTCCAGAATTCTTCTGAGTTTTTCGTAATTAATTTCCAGACTTTTCATTTCCATATCCATTTTCATGGATTTCATTTTTCCAGCTAATTCTTTCATTTTAGCTGCTGCATTTTTCTGACTTTTTGAAGACTTACTTTGTTTCCCTTCTTTCATCTCTTCCAAACTTTGCTCCTGCTCTTTCTTGATTTCCTCTTGCTCCTCATCCATGTCTTCCATTTCATTCGGATTTTCAAGTTCTTTATTGAGTTCTTCTAACTTATCCATTTCCTCTTCAAGTTCTTTAAACTCTTCATTCAGCTCCTCCTGCTCCTTTTGAAGTTGTTCTTTCTCCTCCTTGCCTTTTGGATTTTCTTCACTTAATTGGTCCTGCTTTTCTGCAAGTTTTTCCAGCTCGTCAATTATCTCATCTGTTTTTTGTTCAAACTCCAAACGCTTATAAAGTTCCAGCATACGATCTAATTCCTTTTCAATATCTTTCTCACTCTGATTGAATTTCTCTAGTTCTTCTTGTATCTCATTTTTTAAATTTTTATCCATGAGTTTTTCCAGTTCTTCATACAAATCTTTCAATTCTTGTGGAATTAATTGCTCAAATTTCTCGTATAATTCCTTGTACTTTTCCAAGGTTTCCTTTTTTATATCCTTGTATTCATCCTGTTTTGTAACATTTTCAACATACTTCTTCTTAAGATCCTCAATTTGCTCCTCCAATGCTTTTTGCTCTTCCAGAATTTTTTCAATGAATTGTTTATCTTCCCATTCCAATTGTTTGTCGTCAACTAGTTTCTTCTGGGCTTCTTTCATATCCTCCTGCAGTTTCTTTGCTTTATCCACTACATCGCGCATACCTTCTTTTAATTCATCACTCAATTCTTCTGTTTCGATCTTTAATTGCTTTTTTGATGGAGATACAAAATAGAATCGCTGCGAAGTAGAAGATTTTTTTCCGTGGATACCGTCATTATCCCAGACTTCAAAATAGTACTCCAGCTCTTCTTCTGCTTTTATACCTAAATCATTAATATCAATACTATGATAAAACTCCTGCGTAATATTTTGATTACTGATTAAAATCGCTTTTACAAATACTTTATTAATTTTTGAACTATCCTCTGTTGTGGTGTATTTATAATTGAAAGTGAGTTTACTTAATCCGTAATCATCCGAAATATTACCTGCAAAAAAGAAATACTTTTCATTTAAAGAATCTTGTTGCGACTGCACATAAATTCGAGGATAAGCATCAGGAATAATATTAATGTAAAACTGAGCAGTATCTTTATTTGTCAGGTATTTATTAGAAGAAGTAAGTTGATAATAATCGCTTTCTTTCAGGTATCTCGAAATCTCAAACTTGTTTTTTGCTTTACGTTTTAAGCTAAAAGTTGTATCACTAAAGCGAACAAATAAATTCTCTACATCCTTTGTCATAAATTCCCATCTAACGGTACTTCCTTCAGCTATGGTTAAATCGCCACTATTCAAAATAATTTCATCAGCTTTCCCAATATATAATGGATAGCTAATGTGCATCTTCATTTCCATAAGCTCAGGTTTTGCAAGAGCTTTTACTTTGTATGATTGTGAAGCAAAATCACCACTCACAAATTTGAATGAGAATGCTTCTCTCACACTTTTTACAGTATAGTTAAAATGTGCTGCATCCTTTATTTGCATCAAATAATCACTTCCTTTTATTTGGATATAAACCTTAGCAGGCAAACTTTCGCCATCAACTTTTAACTTAATTTTAAAATCCTCACCCTTAATAGCTGTCAGGTCGTTATTCAACAGACTGAAAGAGAATGGCATAGGTTTTTCAAAAAACTCATTGTGCTTAACAATTCTGTTTGAGCTTTCTGTAAATACTTTTGGCGTTCCAATTAATAATACGACTATGATGACCAGTGGTATGATTGCATATTTAAGGTATTTCTTATTCTCCAATAAATTGATAGCATTCAAAAAAGGAATTGGTTTCAATTCTTCGGTTTTCTGCTGAATACTGGCCTCAACTAATGTTTGGTTGTAAGTATTTTGATTTTGAAACTGCTTAAGCTGCAACGTATTTAACAACTTATCATTTACATCAGGAAAGTGCTTACCAATGATTTCAGAAGCTTGTTTATGTGATAGAACCGATCCAATTCTATAAAGTTTAAGAACAGGGATTAACACATATATTACAAGAAGAAATAAATTGATCAATATGTAGGAATAGAATATAAAGGTTCGGATGAGTATGCTAAAATGACCAAAATATTCAAGAATAGTAACCAGAATAAACGAAGCCAACAAAATGGAAATAGCTAAAATCAGCCCTTTATACATTTTATTTTTATAATACTTTCGTATGAAAGTATCCAGCTTGTTTAGCAGATCAATATACTGATCATTATGTTTTATTTCGCTAACCATTTCAAGGGCAAATATAAGGCATTTAGGGTATGGAAATTCTGCAACAAATGCGCAAAACCAGTGCCAGTTGGGAAATGACAAGTGCCATAGGTGAGCTAGTGCTAAAAATTTTCAGATAAATAATGCAGTTGAAGTTTTGTTAAAAATCTAATTCCAGATATTTACGACAATCAAGTACTCCAGTTACATTAAATACTTTAGGCAATTATTAACTTCTTAGCCATATTGGCAGTACAGCAAAGGGCATTAAATTTGTCAATTATGAAGCAATTAAATAAAATAGAATGGCAAACATTACAATGAAGCATGAGGAAGGGATGTCTTTCTCAACTGATATTAACGGACATAAATTGGTTATTGATTCAGCCGAAGAATTTGGGGGAACTGACAAAGGCCCCAGACCTAAACCACTTATTTTAGCAGCCTTAGCAGGCTGTACAGGCATGGATGTGGCATCAATGTTGAAAAAAATGAAAGTTGAATACGACTCATTCCAAATTCATGTGGATGCAAATATGACTGATCAACATCCTAAAGTTT
>JABINZ010000080.1 GCA_018698135.1 Bacteroidota bacterium | reverse complement strand
CGTAAATCGCAAATACTGTCTGCCAATGATAGGGCTTTTTGTAATTTCATACTACAAATATACAATCTATCGCGCTGATTAACAGGTTCTTGGATTCGTTTTTTGCTCGTGTTTATCCACATTTACCATGCAACGGTCTTGTATCTTGTTTCTGGTTTTAGATTCCAGTTCGGAGGCCTGAATGACGATAACGACCTTATTTGTTGTCAATTTCATTCTTTTCCTACCTTTGCACAAAATCAAAAATGCAATTCCAAACCAATATATCTTTATCTCACCTACATACATTCAAGGTTGAAGCAAAGGCGAATCTTTTCTGTGAAATCAATTCAGAAGAAGATATTGTAGACTTGGTTAATAGCCCAGAATTCAAAACCAACAAATGGCTCATTCTTGGAGAAGGCAGTGATGTGCTTTTTACAAAAGATTTTGATGGACTAATTATCAGAGACAACATCAAAGGCATTGATCAGGTTTACGAAAACGATGATTTTGTTTGGGTCAAAGTTTCATCTGGAGAAAACTGGCATTCATTTGTTGAACATGCTGTAAACTCAAACTGGGGTGGAATTGAGAACTTGGCATTGATCCCTGGTAATGTTGGTGCTTGTCCAATTCAAAATATTGGTGCTTATGGAGCAGAGGTTCAATATACTATTCATTCATTGGAGGTGTACAATTTTGAAATAAATGAATTTGAAATCATTTTGAATGAAGAATGTGGTTTTGGCTACAGATGGAGCATTTTTAAGGAAGAAGAGAACAAGAACACATATTATATAACATCCGTTACTTTCCAATTGTCAAAAAAACCTGAAGTAAACATTAACTACAAAGATGTTCAGGAAGAAATTGGTAAGGAAAGTCCAACTATTGCAGAAGTTTTTAATGCTGTTGTTGCTATTCGAACACGTAAACTTCCCGATCCAAAAAAAATTGGTAATGCTGGAAGCTTTTTCAAGAATCCCTACATTACAAAAGAACTATTTGAGCAACTGAAAAAATTATTCCCAGAGCTCAAAGGTTATGAAGAAGCTGATTATGTAAAACTTCCTGCTGCCCAACTCATTGATATGTGTGGATGGAAAGGTAAAGTAATGAATGATGTTGGTGTGTATCAAAATCAGGCATTGGTTCTTTGTAATTATGGGAATGCCAAAGGTGCTGATGTAAAACAATTTGCTGAGCAAATACAGCAATCAGTTAAAGACAAATTTGGTGTAGACATCCATCCAGAAGTGAATATATATTAACTTCGATCCACAACCATTTATCTTCATATGCGAAAACTTATATATTTTGCCCTGATTATAATAGGGCTATCATCCTGTGCTCCAGCTCGATTTATTCAGCCTTTGCAAGAAAAAGAACATGCACTATCCTTTAGTTTAGGAGGTCCCATGTTTAATTTTTCAGACATGACCATTCCGGCACCTTTAAGCAGTATCTGTTATGGTTATGGACTTAAAGAAAACCTTAGCTTATTTGGAAGTATACACACAACTTCTTTGGCTTTTGGCAATTTTCAATCAGACTTTGGTGCTACTTATAAATTCCTTGACCAGAAAAATTTCATTCCTAATATATCGGCTTCAGCTGCTGGCAATTTGATCTTCAATTTTAATGAAGCCAATACACATTTTTGGCCTCAACTGGATGTGAATGCCTATTGGGAGCATGGAAAAAATAATAGCTATTTTTACGTGGGTATGTCGAACTGGTTTGAGCTAGCAGCCAAACGCGCGCATGACGAACCTTCCATCGATCATTGGTTATTACACCCACAATTGGGTTATCAGTATAATCTTGAAAGCTGGTCGTTTTTTGCAGAAGTGAAATTACTTGCACCTACTCATCTTAATGACGAAGTGTTAATAGATTTTAGAAGTATAACGGGCAATTATGGTTCAACCGGACTTTACCTGGGAGTCACTAAAAAATTCTAACATGAAAAAATCAATAATTATATTATTTATTCTTCCTTTGGTGATTGGATGTATCCGATTGGATGGCTTGGTTTTTTTAGCTGATAACTCAATAGACTCCTATAAGTTTGACCTGTATGAAGGAGAAGTCGAAATAGATTTGCCAGACAGCATATACAGTATGCCCGATAGTTTTATCATGCCTGTTACTTTCGAATCAAAGATAGAAGGTGAAGATGCAAAAGTGCTATATGCAGCCTACATTGGCAATTACAACAACATCCTAACAGATAAAATTATTGTTTATTGTCATGGTCAAACTGATCATATGGATTATTACTGGAACCGTACCAAACTGCTTGCACAGCTTGCATTTTCAGATCAAATGGCAGTTTTCACATTCGATTATAGAGGTTATGGATTATCAGAAGGAACACCTTCTGAAGAAGGTATGAATGCAGATGTAAGAGGTGCATTAAATTGGTTAAAACAACAAGGTGTTTCGGCAAATAATATCATCCTTTATGGATTTAGTTTGGGCTCAGCGCCAGCCACTGATGCTGCTGCTTATTTTGAAGAATTTAAAGCATATAAACTCATATTGGAATCTCCATTTGCTTCTGCTGATAATCTGGCTCAAGTCTCTACCATTATTAACACCAGTGCTAAGTACTTTCTGGAAATGAAAATAAACAATGCAGATAAAATCAAAGATGTAGATCAGGATTTACTTTGGATGCATGGAACAAAAGATGATTATATACATATTGATAATGGCGAGTTAGTGTATAAAAATCACGGAGGAACTTATAAAGAAGCACATCGAATAGAAGGAGCCAAACATGGCACAGATGGCGTTCCCGAAACCATGGGTTTTGAAGAATATTTGGATGTAGTCAGGACATTTATTCTGAGATAAATTAAAGCTCACTTCTGTTTGATTTAGTAAAGCTTGAACTTATTCTATTTTGCAAAATTGATTCTAGAATACTATCGTTTTATATCCTTCGCCCTTTCCAATAATTTTTCCCAAATATTCCTGCTAAAGCAATAAGAACCACATAGAAGGGATATAATATGGCAGATATTATGTAATAAGCAAGAAACTTCTGCTTGCTAAAAAACACCGACAAAGGAATAACAAATACCAATTCTGAGAGAATTTTAACGAAATAAAGTATTACAAAAAAAGACCAGAAATTGGGAATGAAAAATGCAGATACAAAGCTTGACAGTATGGCTAGGTGAAATATCCAGACGAAAAATTGCATAAGCTGCTCAATCATGCTTTTTGAACGACCACTTTTCGATACCCAGCGTTTACGCTGTTTCCAAAACTCATTCACTGTTTTTTTTGCATGAGTTCGTACAATGGCCTCCTCTGATTTTAAGAATTTAACAGCACCAGCATATTTTGCAGCTATTTTATGCATCAGGAATTCATCATCGCCTGAAGCAATGTTTTCATTTCCTGCATATCCACCAACTTCATGAAATGCTTTTTTGCTAAATGCCATATTGGCCCCATTGCACATGGTTGGCTTATTATGTGAAATGGTCGAAGCTCCAATGCCTATCAGGGATAAAAACTCGAGACTTTGCATTTTCTCAAACAGGGTCCCTTCTTCATAAAACAGAACAGGAGAAGAAATGAACTCGGGTTTTTCTTTTTCAATAAATGAAGTAATTGTATTCAACCAATTGCTATTCATTGAGCAATCTGCATCTGTACAAACAATCCATTCATTTTTACTTTGCTCCACACCAAGGCTTATTGCGGCTTTTTTTCCACTTAGGCTATTCGGTAAACTAATAAAACTGAAATTTGAAAATTCAGAATTCTTAAGAATTTCCTCAACAATAATTGCCGTTTGGTCCTCTGAATGATCATTCAGGATAAGAACCTCAAATAATTCTTTTGGGAAATCTTGTTTTGCAATGTCTTTTAATAGGTTTGCTATATTATTTTCTTCATTCCGTGCAGGAATAAGAATACTTAATTTTTGAAATTGAACGTTGATTTCAGGAATAAAGACTTTTAATTTTAACCATCCTGTTAAATAATAAAGCAGCAGAATTAAGTATGCTAGTGCTAAAAGTACGGTCAGGATAATCATGTTGCTTGGTTATTTTTCTTCTTCAACAAAATAAACAAGGCTCCAAAAAATGATGGAATTAATAGGTTGATTAGCCAAAGTGAAGAAGCAGCTACCAATAATCCTGCAACATTGGGGGTGAATTTTTCAAACACATATAAAACAGTAGCCCCTCTTACTCCTAAATCAGTAAGCATAACAGAAGGAATAAATGTTTGAATTAGAAATATCAATGAAGCTCCAAAGTATAATTGCATTACATTTAATTCAATACCAAAGAGTATGAGAAGGAGAACATACTGTGAAACATATGCCAAATATCTGATCAAGGAAAGCATAATAAGCTTAAACAACATGATGAATGAAAACTGTTCTAATATATCGACATATTTCAACAGAAAATGAAGAAACCGAATTCGTCTGATGATGGATACAAACCACCTCATCCTGAAATAAAAGAAGAAAAATACGACTATTGCTGAACCCAAAATACAAGGAAGTAACCATGACCAATAAGCGGCCAAATCATAAAACAGTAGCAAGCCAAGAGATCCGAATATCAATGTCATTCCCATTTGCGCCAAACTCCCAGCAAATGTGGAAACAATTGCCTTACCTCTGTTTTCAGCACTTATAAAAAGTACTCTGCCAGCAAATTCTGCCATGCGGTATGGTACCCAATTATTAATGGTTAGCCCACTCCAAACTGCAGCAAAAGATCGCTTAAATGAAATCTTTTCAAATGTAGAAATCAGCAGTTTCCACTTACTTGCTTCTATGCTCCAATTAAAAAACATTAAAAGAAGAACGGCAGCTAGCATCCATAAACTTTCAATACCTATAACAAGATCCGATAAGGATTCGTTTAAGCTTCCATTTTTAAACACTTTAGCATAGATATAATATAGCGTAGCAAAAAATATCAAAATTTTGATACTTAATGAAATGGCTTTTCTCTGATTTTGATTGAGTTTCAAGTGGACAGTCCTTTGTTCAAAAATAGGTAATTTCTTCAAGTCAGTTTATCCTTTTAGCTTTGTTAACTTTGTATGAAGCATAATTAATGAAGGATAAAGTAATACTAGGTATCGATCCAGGAACAACAGTTATGGGTTATGGCGTTGTTAATTCTGTTGGTAATAAAATGGAATTGGTTACCATGGGCATTATACAACTTAGTAAATACAAGGATCATATGCTGAAATTGAAGCATATTTTTGAACGCTCTTTGCAACTTATTGATTCCTATAAACCTGACGAACTAGCCATTGAAGCCCAATTTTTTGGCAAAAATGTACAATCGATGCTGAAGCTGGGAAGAGCTCAGGGAACCAGTATTGCAGCTGCATTATACAGAGATATTCCAATTTTTGAGTATGCCCCCAAAAGTATCAAGCAAGCGATAACTGGCAATGGAAATGCTTCAAAAGAGCAAGTTGCAGCCATGCTTGTTCGTTTACTAAATATTGAAATGCCCAAATATCTGGACGCAACTGATGGCTTGGCAGCAGCAGTAACTCATCATTTTCAGGGCAATAAAATCCCCGGTAAAGAAGGGGGCTCATACTCTTCATGGGATTCATTTATAAAAAACAATCCAGGCAGAGTTAAGTAATATGAAGAAAATCAAAAATAGCTTTTCTTATTATTTCATTGAACCTATTCAGGATTTCAAAGCAGGAAATAATAATTCACTATCAGATAGCAATAGTTCAATCTACCGCTTTCTATTTGCGACTACATTTATCTTATTATTATTTTTAATGCCAATAGCCAGTCAGGATTTTGGCCGAAGTACTGATGAAACCTTCTCTGAAAGTTATGGACGGGATATTTTAGCATATTATGAAAGCGGAGGAAAAGACAAAGCTGTATTCGATCTATCAAATCCTTCTTACAAAGATTTAATTTATTATGGTTTGTCGTTTGACTTCTTTTGTGCAATCGTCAACAAATATATTTCTCCTTTTGGTGATTTTGAAACAAGGCATTTTTTGAATGCACTAATTGGATTATTAGGGATGTTGATTGCCTCTCTACTTGGAAAAAGATATGGAGGATGGAGAACCGCCTGGTTGGTATTGATTTTTATGGCGATCACTTCTCGTTATTTTGCCCATTCCATGAACAATTCCAAGGATATTCCGTTAGCAACAGCCTATATAGCAGGTGTATTCTTTACGCTTAAATTTCTGGAAGAACTGCCTAAACCCAAATGGAAAACAATACTGCTCTTATTGGCATCCATCGGATTGGCATCTAGTGTCCGAATTGGGGGGATGATCCTTTTCGCTTATCTGGGTTTATTTGTTTTCATCAAATGGATCGTTATTTATTTCCGCGAAAAATCAAAAGCACTTGACAAAAAACTCATTGGTTCTTACATCCTTTATCTTGGAATTATTGGCATAGGAGCATATATTTTGGCTATCATTTTTTGGCCTTATGCTCTGCAAGATCCACTGAAAATTCCACTGAAAGCTTTACGTATGTTTGAAGACTCAGACCTGATGATGACACATTATGAGGTTTTTGAAGGGAAATTGTTAAATATGGATCAGGTTCCCTGGTATTACATTTTCAAATACTTATGGATAAGCCTTCCTTTAATAGTAATCATTGGAGCACTGTCATCACTCAAAGGACTATGGAAAGAAGATCGAAGACAAAAGATAGTCATTCTTATTCTCGCTTTTGTTACAATTTTCCCCATTTTATATGCTGCCTCAAAAGGATCAAAATTATACAATGGTTGGCGTCATTTTCTATTCATTTATCCCAGTTTAGCCGTTATGGCCGCATTGGGCTGGAATTATCTGTTTATACAAATTCGCACAAAAGTATTGGGAATTATAATTGCCATTTTTGCATTGGTATTAATAGTAAAACCTGCCATTTGGATGATTAAAAACCATCCCAACCAATTGGTTTATTTTAATGAAATTGTGGGAGGTATAAATGGGGCCTACGGATATTATGAAACCGATTATTTATCTTTTTCAGGAAAAGAAGCTGCCGAATGGTTGGCCAAAAAAGAACAAGATAATCCAAATTCCATTCTTGTTGCCACAAATATCGAAACACAATCATTAAAGTACTATTCGGATAAATACAAAAGCAATATTGATTATGTTTGGGTCAGGCCTATGGCTCATGGAATTCATGATTGGGATTATATGATACTTACTTCCCGATCAATGTCCCTTTCTCGAATCCAAAACAAACATTTTCCTCCAAAAGGAACTATTCATACGATTATGGTCGATAATGTGCCCATCTGTGCAATCGTTAAAAAGGAAAACGATTTTAAATTCAGAGGCTATCAATCATTTATTCAAACTCAATACGATTCGTCAAAATATTATTTAGAAAAAGCTGCAACTTATAATCCGAATGATCCTGAGGTTTTAACCATGTTGGGCACAACCCTAGCTGGATTAGAAGAATATGATACAGCACAAAAAATACTTATGAGGGCAATTGAAATATTCCCTGAAAACTTTTATGCATTCGATAAGCTCGGTATATTATATATGCGCCAAGATAAAAACAAGAAAGCCTTGGATGCACTTCGCAAATCAATTTATTTGAGAAAGAACTATTCTATAGCATATGTTAATCTTGCTGGAGCTTTTCAAAATCTTCAGCAATACGATTCCGCACTATATTATTATGAAATAGCATCCCGTAGGATATCGGATGATATTAATATGGAGCTAAATATTGCCGAATGCCTGATTGCTATTAAACAATATCAGCAAGCTCATGTGGTCTATGATAAAATCCTTCGCAAAAACCCAAATAATCAGTTAACCATTGCAAAAAAAGAGAATTTAAATAGCTTTATTCAGAGTCAACGTATGCTGGATAAAATGAGTAATGATATACAATATGAACTGGAAAAAGCAGAGAAATTCATGTCAACTAATCAATATGATTCAGTGCTTGCAATTTTCTCTAAAATATTAGAAAAAGATCCTAATAATATTCTGGCACTTGTCAATCGAGGTGTGGCAAATTTGAATTTGGGTAATTTCAATAAAGCCTTAATTGATCTCGAAAAAGCAGAAACCATTGACACTTCCTCGCACTATCTATTTTATAATCTTGGTCTGGCTTATGCCAATACCAATCAATTTTACAAAGCATTAACTTGTTATAATAAAGCTAACAAATTATCGCCTTCTGATATTGGTGTGTTGAATGAGCGGGCAAAACTGCACCTTTATTTGCAAAAATATGAAGAGTCTTTGTCCGATTGCAATACCATTTTAAAAATCCAGCCTAACTTGAAAGAAACACTTTATTCAAGGGCATGGCTTTATAATAAACTGAATAAGAAGGATCTGGCTTTAATCGACCTGAATAATATTATACAAAACAACCCTGGCTATGCTATTGCTTATGATCTTCGCTCTATTTTATATTACGAGCAAAAGGAATATAAAAAAGCTCTATTGGATGTAGAAAAAGCCCTTTCATTAGGCTATAAAATAGATCCTAAATATGCTGAATACTTAAGATCTGTTACGAATTAGTGCGTTTTCTTTTTGATCGAGTTTTAAGGTAGTTATAAAACTCAACTTGAGATCGAATATCTTTATCGTCAGTAACTTTAAGCTCATTTTTGAAATTATTATCTAAAATACGGGCTTTCACATTATCGCGCCACTGAATATCAATCATAGCCTTAATATTGTCCTTTGTTTGCTTGTCATAAATCGGGCATACAACCTCCACACGGTAATCCATGTTTCTTTTCATCAAATCTGGCGATCCGATAAAAAGTTTTTCCTTTCCATTGTTGCAAAATAAAAATATCCTGGCATGTTCCAGATAGCGATCAATAATTCCGATAGCATCTATGTTTTCTTTTTGGTCAGGTAATAAGGAAAACATCCCCCTAATATTAAGTTTTACTTCCACACCTGCTTCAGCCGCTTCATATAGTTTTAAAATAATTTCATCATCAACCAAATTATTAAGCTTAAAATGAATACATGCCTTTTGTCCTTTTTTTGCGTTTCTGATTTCAGTATCGATCAGACTATTTAATTTTTCACGGAAGAAAAAGGGCGCAAGCATCAAATGCTTAAAATATCCAATTTTATAATTCTTCTCAAAAAACTCAAAAACCTGAGAAACCTCCATTGTAATTCGTTTGTCGAAGGTGAGCAACATGAGGTCGCTAAAAATAGATGTTGTATCCTCATTAAAGTTACCAGTTCCTATACAAGCATAATAGTTTAATGCACTTCTTTCTTTCCGAGTGATTAAACATAGTTTCGAATGCACCTTTAAATCATTGACACCATAAATAACTTTTACTCCTTCTTCTTTCAATCGTGACGACCAATAGATGTTGGCTTCCTCATCAAATCGAGCCTGAAGCTCAACAACTGCAGTTACTGTTTTCCCATTTCGCGCAGCATTAATCAGTGCATTTATAACACTTGAATTTTTTGCCAAACGATACAGTGTGATTTTAATTTCTTCAACTTTGGGATCAATAGAAGCCTCTCTTAATAAATCAATAAATGTATCGAAGGAATGATAAGGAAAGTAAAGCATAATATCCCTTTCACGAATGGCTCGTAACATGCCAGTTTGATAGGATATATCGGGATGCACTAAGGGCGGAAGTGCTTCGTATCTATAGGCCTTTCCTAATAATGGGAAGTCCATAAAATCCTTAAAATTATGATATCTACCTCCCGGTATCATGGCGTCAACCCTTCCTAAATTAAGATTGGCAACCAAATAGTTTAGTAGTTCATCTGGAATTTTCGCATCATAGACAAAACGCACAGGTTCCCCCAGCTTTCTTTTGGATAAACTTTTCGATATTTTTCGTAATGTACTTTCAGAAAGATCATCACTAATGTCTAATTCTGCATCTTTGGTCAATTTAATTGTATGTGCAGTAACCTCATCATAATCGAAAATGTAAAAAATATCTCTTAATTCAAAGCGGATGATATCATCTAATAAAATAATATACTTATTCCCATTTTTTTCAGGAAGAATCAAGAAACGAGGTAAAATATCAGATGGGATTTGGATCACAGCGAATTTCAGCTTTTCTGTTTCCCGTTTAAAAAGAGAAACGGCCAGGTAAATGGCATCGTCTTTTAAGTAGGGAAATTCTTCTGATTGACCCAACATAATAGGAATAAGTTTCGGCCTAACCTCTTTAATAAAATAATCTCTTACATACTCTCCTTGTTCTGTGTCTAATTGTTTTTCATTGATAATGAATACTTGTTCTTCTTCTAATTTTTTCCTGATATTACTGTAAATAGTATCAAAACGCAATCCCTGGTTTAAAACAATTTGTTGTATTTCCTTTAAAATATGAGCAGGTTCCTCACCTGTTACAGTTGTTAATTTTTTACCCAGAATGCTAATGCGCCTGAGAGTAGCTACCCTAACCCGAAAAAACTCATCCTGATTATTGGAGAAAATTCCTAAAAAACGTATCCGTTCAAGTAAAGGAACATCTTCGCATTCTGCTTCTTGCAAAACCCTTTCATTAAAGTGAAGCCAGCTAATTTCCTTATTCCTATAGTTATCTGTCATTTTTGATTCTTGTTATTAGTTGGAAATATTTTCGCACTCTTGAAAATGTTCCTTGATATTGTGAAGATCTGCAGTCTTTTGCTTGATTCTCTTATTGCTTCTTTGGGTATTCAAAAAAAACAACAAGCCCTGATTTTTTCTTTATTTTCTTCCAGTCATCTATCTTGAAATCAATTCCCACAGCCCCGGAAGTTGGCAGAAAATCATTGAAAGTACCACTCAAATCATAGGCTAAATCTGCCAAAGTTGGGTTATGCCCAAATAGAAAAACAGTATTTGATTCTTGAGCTGTTTCGACCAATAAATCCTTCAAGTCATTCACATCAAAATGATCATATATAAAATCTATTAATAGAATTTTTTCTTTAGGAAAACCAAAAACTTCAGCATAATGCAAACTACTTTGAAATGCACGGGCTGCTGAGCTTGTAATGATCAAATCAGGTATTGCTTGAAGCGATTTCAATTTTTCAGCAATGATTGGTGCTTCCAACTGTCCTCTTTTTGCCAGCTTTCTATCGAAGTCACGCATACCAAACTTTTGTTCTTCAGCTTTCGAATGTCTAATTATTATCAATCTTTTCATCAGTCAAAATTTGTATTTCAAAGGTCATATGAAGATCAGATATAGTCATTTCCTTGTGCCTGCACACCTAAGTGTTTCGGCACACAGTTGTGTGAGAAATTTTTACTCATGCTCGTTTCATATTCACTTATTTGTCTCCAAAACAGGTATCCATTTTTCGGGCTCCTTTAATCATAGGATAATCAATTGGAACCAATTTTTTCTTACCACCAACCTCCGATAGTGGAACCGCATGCATTTTATTTCCCCTAATGGCTATCATATTTCCGAAATTGCCTTGTGAAATAAGCAGTGTGGCAAAATTTCCAAAACGTGTGGCTAATATGCGATCGGCAGCTGAAGGAGTTCCTCCTCGCTGAATATAGCCTAAAATAGTTTGTCTCGACTCATAGCCCGTATTTTTCGATATTAAATCTGAAATATATTGTGCTGCAGATTTTTTATTTGGTCGTGGAATGCCTTCGGCCACAACTACGATTGAGTAACGCTTTTTGTTACGAACTCTTTTTTCAATATAGCGAAGAATATATTCTTCCTTAAAAGCTATTTCCGGGATTAAAATAACATCACCTCCGCCTGCCACACCAGCATATAGGCTCAGCCAACCAGCATTATGCCCCATCAATTCAATAACCATAATTCGCTTATGCGAATTGGCGGTTGTGTGTAATCTGTCAATAGCTTCAGTAGCTATTCCCAAGGCGGAATCAAAACCAAAAGTTTGATCGGTTCCTTCTATATCGTTATCTATTGTTTTCGGAATGCCAATAATATTTAATCCTTCTTGTGCCAACAGATTTGCCGTTGTTTGTGTTCCATTTCCACCAATACACACTAAACAATCGAGTCCGAGCTCATGGTAGTTCTTTTTGATCATATCAGGTTTATTGATTGATTTATCCATTCCAAGGTTTTGTTTGAATGGTTTTTCACGAGATGTGCCCAAAATCGTTCCACCTAAGGTTAATATCCCTGACAAATGGTCTTCTTTTAATTCCTGATACTCCTTATTAATAATTCCCGTAAAGCCGGATGAGAAACCTATTACCTCCATTTTATGTTCAACAATAGCCGACTTGCCTACACCTCGTATAGCTGCATTAATACCCGGACAATCTCCACCAGCAGTTAAAATTCCTATTCGCATTTTATTATTAATTTCATTTCTCTTAAACGGATTAACTGCAAAATACAAAATACCATATAATAATTGGCACTCACTTTGACAATAGTTGATGAAATTAACAAGTAGATAATTACAATATGAAAAATAAAAGGATTTTAATTACTGGCTCAACTTCAGGAATTGGTAGGGCAAGTGCCAAAGAATTAGCAAAAATGGGAGCAAATATTGTTCTCGTATCACGCAATGAAGAAAAGCTAAAAACACAAGTTGAAGAGTTGAAAAAAGCTACAAATAATGAGTCAATAGACTATATTCAAGGAGATCTTTCATCTTTAGCTGATATTAGGAAAGTTGCAGAAATATACAGAAACAGATATACTGAGCTTGATGTTTTGCTTAATAACGCTGGATTAATTGTACCTGATCACAGAACAACTACTGATGGATATGAATATACTTTCGCACTGAATCATTTAGGTTATTTTCTTCTAACAGGCCTTTTATTGGATCTACTTAAAAAAAGTTCAACTGCTCGTATTGTCAGTGTTAGCTCGTCAGCACATAAAGCTGGCAAAATCAATTTCAATGATATCAATTTTGAAAAAGGTTACAATTCATTTGCTGCCTATTCACAATCAAAACTAGCCAATGTGCTTTTTACCTATGAACTTGCTGAAAAGTTGAAAAATACCAATATAACAGTAAATTGCTTGCATCCGGGCGTGGTAAATACAAATTTTGGAAATGACTACAAAGGAGGATTAAAGCTCATTATGTCGATGCTTAAACCTTTGCTAATAACTGCCGACAAAGGAGCCGAAACCTCAATATTTCTTGCATCATCACCAAAAGTTGATGGTATTAGTGGGCAGTTTTTTGCCAAGAAACGAGCTTCAAAATCATCCAGTTTATCACATGATAAAACAATAGCAAAAAAACTTTGGGAACTAAGTGAAAAAATGTGTGATTTTAAGTATTCTTTCTAAACTTACATAATTCCACGACCACTCATTAATAGTGCGCTAAATACAATGATGATTACCAAAAGATAGTGAATAGCAATTCGCTTATGCTTTTCTGTATCGTCTTTTAGTCTTTTCACCATAATTCTTGTTATTGTAATCAAAACAACAGCAATAAGCATAATCAATACATGCCATATCGTCCAATAACTAATTATTTTGTTTGATAATGCCTCTTTCTGAAAAATAACAAAAGGGCTAATAAAATAAAGAATCAGGCCTGCCAGAAATTGCAAATGAAAAGTTATAGTAGTTATCAAATTCATGATATTATCGAACTTGGAAAATTTTGATGCTCTTAGCCAAGAAACAAAAGACCATATCAAGGAGAAGAACAAAAAAAGAATTACCAAGTATCTAAATCCTGAATGTGACTGAAGAAATATATTATACATATCATTTTTATTTGGGATTTGACTAACTCAAATATACATGAATTTTTTTCGTTTAAAATTACCTACAGACAAATGAAAAAAAATCATGTAAAAGCGTTACGCTTCCGACTGAGAATATAAATTTATGTTTTTAAAGGAGAAATTTAACGCCATTCTACTTATTTGGAAAATTATATAGCTTTAGCTTAAACAATAACCAGTGCGAGCAATCATTTCAGCTCATTTAACGGAATCCATAGCAATTCCCTAAAATTTACTATTTGATCTTCTTTCACTTCAATGCCCTCACTTTTCAGTAATCTTTCCATCATGTCCAAAGTTTGAAAATGATGTTTACCCGTTAACATTCCCTTTCGATTGACAACCCGATGAGCAGGAACAGGGGGCTCTTGTCCATGCGCAGCATTCATGGCCCAGCCGACCATTCTAGCAGCTCCCTTAGCTCCAATGAATTCAGCAATATGGCCATAAGTAGTAACCTTGCCTTGTGGAACTAGACTAACTACTTCATACACTTTGTCAAAAAAGGATTGGTCTGCTTTCATGAAAAATTTCAATTCTCAATAGTCAAATCTCAAATAAATCACAATTTTTAAAAATCCAATACTGAAATCCATTTGGTGATTGTTATTTGGTCTTTATTTGTTTTTTGAACATTGTTTTTTGGTGCTTAACAATCTATATCCAAATCTTCGTTCCCTCCACACAATTCTGGCAAATATCAATTTGTTTTCTATTCGTTAAAATACTTCCTCTGAATAATTTCAAATCCTCACTTTCCCAAACATCCTTGAAGCTTTCAGATTTCAAATCACCTACTTTGTATGTGGCATCTTTATCGAAACAACATGGAACCATATGTCCATCCCAAGTAATAACGCTGCTTTGCCAGGATCGCCAGCAATGGTTATAATACTTGTTCTTAATCTCATAGCTACCATCTTTTCGTTTCTTATAGCGGCTGTATTTTACATTATCAGGAATGATATTTTTGCTGTTTTCAAAATCGTATACCTGTGCTGTTTTCAATGCCAAATGATCAACCCCAATATCTTTTGCCAGCTTTTGAATATCCTCAATTTGATGCTCATTATCTTTAAAAACAATAAACTGAAGAAGGACCAAAGGATTTTTGGCTTTTAATTCTTTTTTTGTCCTCATCATCATTTCAAGTCCTTCAATAACTTTGGCCAAATTGCCATCTTTCCTGTATTTTTCATACACATCCTGTGTGGTTCCGTCTACTGAAACAATCAAACGCGACAAACCAGAATCAACTGCTTTTTTACAATTTGCTTCGGTAAAATAATGTCCATTGGTAGATGTTGTGGTATACATTTTCTTTTTTGAGGCATAAGCAACAAACTCAAAAAAGGCAGGATTCATAAAGGGCTCTCCCTGAAAATAGAGAGTAAGATATGAGGTGAATTTATAAATCTGATCGATTGTTTTCTGAAAGAAGGGCATTGATAGATTACCATTTCTTCTTGTTAGTATTTTCAAACCTGTTGGACATTCGGTACAACCCAGATTACATAAATTGGTGGGTTCGATGGATATACTCATTGGCATTCCCCAATGCACAGGCTTTCGTATGAGTCGTGACAGATAAAATGAGCTTAAAACTTTCAGTCCATTCCAGATTCTTTTCAAGGTAATTGTCCTTAAAAAGTTCTTTGCATCCTGAATTTTATAAACGATCATATTCTATCCGATTTGAGAGAAGGAAGCGTGAACAAAAATAGGGAAAAGAGTTGGGATGAATTTGTCTAAAGGGAATTAACATCCTGAAAAATATCAATGGTTTAAGCTTGCAACTTAAATGCAATTACTAACAAAGCCTTAAATGTAAAAATTTGGGGCTGAAGGTTCATAATTCGGATTAAGTCGCAGACTTAATCCAGAGGGAGAGATGGGTGACTATTTTTTGAGATGAAACCTCAAAATAGCTAACATAGTTTTTGCATCAACGATTTGTCCATTATTCACCATATCTAGTGCTTCATCAACAGGGATTTCAATCACTTCAAGGAATTCTTTTTCACTTAGCAGTCCACCACCTTTTTCAATTTTATCAGTATTTTTTACTTCAGCATAAAAAAGATGCATTTTTTCATTCAACATGCCGGGGCTTGGAAAAAAAGTATAGAGTAATTCAGGATTTTCAATTTTGTAACCTGTTTCTTCCAGTGTTTCCCGAACCATCGTTTCCATAGGTTCTTCTCCGGGCTCTAAAACACCCGCAGGAATTTCCACTATAAATCCGTCTTCTCCTTTGGTATAAACAGGAGCTCTGAATTGCTTGATTAAAACAAATGAATTGGTATCTGAATTAAAGAGTAGTATGGCTGCCGCTTCTGGGCGAGTAACCACAAATCGGGTTATGTCAGTGTTTTGTTCTTCTAAATGAAAATCAAATTCATCGACACCTACAAACTTGGTAAAAAGATTTTTCCTCGATTTGAGTTTAACATTCTTCATAAATGAAGAAAAAAATAAGGACCGAAGTCCTTATCCTTACTTGTTAACTTGTTTCACAATCGCATCGAATGCTTCGGGATTGTTCATGGCTAAATCAGCCAGTACTTTCCTGTCTATTTCGATTTCATTCTGATTCAATAAATGAATGAATCTGGAATAGGATAATCCATGAGGACGCACAGCGGCATTAATACGCTGAATCCAAATTGCGCGAAAGGTTCTCTTTTTATTCTTGCGATCACGGTATGCATACTGCAATCCTTTTTCAACCGCATTTTTAGCAACTGTATAGACATTTTTCCGTCTTCCAAAATATCCTTTTGCTTGTTTTATTATCTTTTTCCTACGCTTCCTGGAAGCAACAGAATTGACTGATCTTGGCATTTTTAATTATTTATTGATTACAGAAAACTTATTTGGCTAAACAGGCTTTGATGTTTTTTGTATCAGCATCACTAACCAATGTTGATTTGCCCAACCTTTTTTTCTGTACGTGTTCTTTTTTAGTTAAAATATGGCTTTTATAAGCATGTTTTCTCTTAATCTTACCGGATGCGGTTAATTTAAACCTTTTCTTGGCACCGGATTTAGTCTTCATTTTTGGCATTGCTTATTTTGTTTTTAGCGGATTTAACATAACTATCATTCTTTTCCCTTCCATTTTGGGCAGCTGGTCTACTTTACCAACTTCTTCAAGCTCTTTAATAAACTTCAGAAGCAGAATTTCACCTCTTTCTTTGTACACGATGGTACGCCCTTTGAAATGGACATAAGCCTTAATCTTGGCTCCCTCTTCCAGAAATTTTCTTGCGTGGTTCAATTTAAATTGGAAATCATGTTCATCCGTATTAGGTCCGAACCTGATTTCTTTTAAAACTGTTTTGGCACTTTTAGTTTTGATTTCCTTCTGTTTCTTCTTTTGCTCATAAATGAACTTGCTAAAGTCAATTATTTTGCAAACAGGAACTTCTCCTTTCCCAAAAATCTCCACTAAATCCAATTCCAACTCAATTGCTTTTGCAAGTGCTTCTTCTTTGGTAAAAATACCTTCCTCAACATTTGCACCTACAACTCTCACCCTTGGCGCTCGGATTTCAGAATTAATTCTGTAATTATCCTCAAGCCTTCTTGGTGCTGAATATCTGGGTCTGTAATTGGTAGCTATATTAACCTCCTTTTTTACTTTAGTTCTTCAGAAATACTATTTATAAAATCGTCCAGTTTAAACTGGCCTAAATCTCCTGATTTTCTTTTTCTTACGGAAACCAAACCCTCTGTTTCCTCCCTCTCTCCAACGATAAGCATGTAAGGGATCTTGCTCAGCTCGGCATCGCGAATTTTACGCCCAATCTTCTCATTGCTATCGTCAATGGAGGTGCGAATTTCGTAATTATCCAGTGATTTCCAAATATTTTTCGCATAATTAATATATTTGTCACTGATAGGCAGTATGATAGCCTGCTTTGGTGCAAGCCATAATGGAAAATCGCCTGCGGTATGCTCTATTAATAAACCAATAAAGCGTTCCATGCTACCAAATGGTGCACGATGAATCATCACAGGTCTGTGCTTCTGATTATCTTCTCCAATGTATGTTAAATCAAATCGCTCTGGTAAGTTATAATCAACTTGCACAGTACCCAGTTGCCACTGTCTTCCTAAGGCATCTTTTACCATGAAGTCGAGCTTTGGACCATAAAATGCTGCTTCTCCAATTTCGGTAACAGCATTTAATCCTTTTTCTTCAACTGCTTCAATAATGGCGCGTTCTGATTTTTCCCATACTTCGTCAGTACCAATATATTTTTCTTTATTCTCAGGATCTCTTAATGAAATCTGAGCTGTAAACTCCTCAAAGCCTAATTTCCTGAATAAGAGTTCAATAATGTCGACTACATCAAGGAATTCTTCTTTTAACTGATCGGGTGTACAGAAAATATGTGCATCATCTTGTGTAAACCCTCTGGCGCGAACCAAACCATTCAACTCACCTGATTGCTCATAGCGATACACATTTCCAAACTCAGCAATTTTCAAAGGAAGTTCCTTATAAGAATGTGGCCTGTTTTTATATACTTCGCAATGATGAGGACAGTTCATTGGCTTAAGCATATACTCCTCACCTTCACTAGGGGTTTTAATTGGCTGGAAAGAATCTTTGCCATATTTGGCATAATGGCCTGATGTAACATACAACTCCTTTTTTCCAATAACCGGAGCAATTACTTGCACATAACCTCTTTTCCTTTGCTCTTTTTTAAGAAAGTCAATTAATTTTTCGCGAATAATTACACCATTCGGAAGCCAAATTGGAAGTCCAGCACCCACTTTGTCTGAAGTCATGAAAATTTCAAGCTCACGCCCTACTTTCCGATGATCGCGTTTCTGTGCTTCTTCAAGCATAACCAAATGCTCTTCAAGCATTTTTTGCTTTGGGAAGGTAATTCCATAAATCCGGGTAAGTTGCTTTCTGCTTTCATCGCCTCTCCAATAGGCTCCTGCAATAGAAAATAATTTTACTGCCTTAATATAGGAGGTGTTTGGTAAGTGTGGGCCTTTGCATAAGTCAACAAAGTTGCCATGTTTATAAAGCGTAATATCGCCATCTTCCAGATCCGAAATTAGCTCTTGTTTATATTCGTCATCTTTCTTAGAAAACAGGCTTAATGCATCATTTTTACTAATATCTTCGCGAACATATGAACTTTTTTCGCTTTGCAATTCTTTCATTTTTCGCTCAAGCTTTTCCAAATCAGCTTGGGTAATTTCCTTTTCGCCTGAGTCTACATCATAATAGAAACCATTTTCGATTGGAGGTCCAATTCCAAATTTAGTACCTGGAAATACTGACTCAATAGCCTCTGCCATTAGGTGTGCAGATGAATGCCAAAACACCATTTTACCAGCAGGATCATCCCATTTGAGTATCGATATCTTAGAATCTTCCTGAATTGGCCTGGTTAAATCCCAAATATCATTATTGACTTTAACACCCAAAGCTTCTTTTGCTAATCGGGGTGAAATGGACATGGCAATATCGTATCCGCTAACTCCTTGGTCAAATTCTTTTATCGATCCATCTGGAAATGTAATGTTCATAATTCTTTAAAAATAGGTGAATTTACAAGGCTGCAAATTTAGTGTTATTATCTCAATTTATTTAATTCAATTTGAGCAAGTTCGTCCTCAGGCTCAAGACTTAGCACTTTTTCAAAATTTTCCTTAGCCAATTCTTGCTTACCAATTTCTTTGTAACACAATCCTATTCCATAATAAGCTGCACTATAGTTAGGATTTGCAAACGAAGCGGTGCTGAAAAATTGAATAGCTAACTCAAAGTTTCCCATCAAATAATTGATATAGCCTAAATTGTAATTTGCACTTTTATGATCTGGATATATCTTTAAAATCGACTCATAATCGATAATTGCCAACTCAAATTGAGCCATATCCTGGTAATATTTCCCTCTATTATAAAGCACTTGCATGTTTTGTGGTTCAATTCTAAGTGCGTTTTCGAAATAAAGCAAGGCTCTTTTATCTAAATCAAGTGCATACAAATAGCCCAAATCAATATAGCCATTCAAATAATCAGGATCCACATCAACTGCCGTTTTCAAATTTGATATGGCACGAACAGTATCATTCATTTGCAAATAGTACAGTGCTTTATTTGAAAATATTTCGGGGTTGTATTTATTAATTTTCAATGCTTCATTTAAATATCCGATGGCAATTTTCGGTTCAGCCCTGTATAGATAGATTTTGCCGAGTTGTAAAAAGGCATACTCATGGGAAGGATTAAGAGCTGTACTGGCTAAATAGGCATCAATTGCTCCTTGCACATTGGTCACCTGAAAATAAATGTCTCCAAGAAAATTCTGATATTCTACAATTTCTGACTCTAACTCGACTGCTTTTTCCATATCAGCAATGGCTAGCATGACCTTTTCATTTTTCAGATATACTTTTGCACGTTTATAGTAGAGATCATCATTATCTGGATTCTTCAAAATCTGTTCAGTAAAGGCCAAAACAAGGCTATCAACTGTTGATTCATCAGCAGTTTCAATATCTATAATTTGCTCTTTATCATTCGCTTTATTATTGCAACCTCCATTAATGATTAAAGCAAAAGCAAGCAGTGCACTGATTAATAAGAATGTTTTACGCATGAAAAAGTATCTTTTTAAGAAACAAAGTTAAGCATGAAGCAATTATCAGACACTTAATGTTTGCAATTCTACATCAATCACCAGATATTTAGCAATTACTTATCTTTGCAAGCTTTAAGAAAAAATTTAAAAGAAGATTTTCAGCCTTATTGATGCTTGCTAAATTAGATTTCAAATATTATCAATTACTCAAAAAATTCAAACTTGAGAGTTTTAAGGACATTAGCTACTTTGTCCTTATCATACTGGTTATGCATGTTCTTTGGAGAGTTTGGAAGCATCAGTTTGATTTCCATATTTTTGGATACGATGTGTTGAGCCCGACTCATGAATGGTTAACCCACCAGGTGAGAATTCAAAGTGCCTGGTTTTTAAATAATATTTTAAAAATCAATACGGAAATTGACGGACAGCTTTTCATTTTTTCCCCTTATTCAAGAATGGGGGTAACCCCAGGTTGTTCAGGTTTAAAACAGTTTTATCAGTATTTTGGAATCATTGCATTATTTTATGGAACATGGAAAAAGAAGCTTTGGTTTATTCCATTGGGACTCATCACCATTCATTTAATAAATCTATTCCGGATTATTTTCCTTGCTGTTATTGTGATTTACAAATTAGAATGGTTTAATGTAATGCACGATTGGGTGGTAAGACCATTGTTTTATATTGCTATGTTTTTATTTTGGGTTTGGTGGGTTGAAAAAATTGCCAAACGCCCAAACGATTATTACGATCATCTTGATTTTAAAAAGGAAGCTGTTTAGTACAATTTACATCCTTCTGCCAAATTGGAATTTTGAATTTATTCTTTTCAATCTTATTTACTTCTTGATAATACTCAGCCGGATATCCAACTGATTGAATTCCATCATCCTTCACATAACCATCATTGTATTTCGTAACCAGTTCGAATGCTAAGCCAAGCCAACGTGCATGTGCAAATCCTGCCTGTTTATTTGAATATCTTGTTAAATATCTACTAACTTTCCTGGCACTTTTATCTTTCAACTTTGCTTCGATTACCAATTGATTATGCATAAGATAAGATTCCATTTCAGTTTGCACAGCCTGAATGTCCTTAATCATATATGCATATTTAATATTCGCATAATTTGAAACTAAATTGAATACCCACCAGGCCGATTCCAGAGAAAAAGCATTAATATCTCCATTGGCAAATGGACCTTTCACCTTATTCATACATGCATAATGTGGAACATAACAGGTAAAATAAGTGTCATCAACTCCAAACCATATGAGGCCTCCAATTTCGTTTGGCAAAAACGATCGGGCTTGAGCAATAAAAGAAAAAGCAGTATTAGACGTTGAGATTGGCCTTTCCCATGAATACTTTAGGCTATCAATTTCCCAACCCAAAGGTCTCCAACGATTTGGATTCCCAAAAGGACCTGCATCAATTCCTTTAGTCATATCAAAGGGGGTTCCTTCATAATGATCACGTAATAAATCAATAATATTCTGCAGGCTAAGTTTTTCGTCAGGTTTGATCCATAATGGATAGCGGTTTGCCCCATAAACACCTCTATGGTAATCGCTTGACAATTCCAAAGAAGGTGAAATGCGTCTGAATAAACTCCATACACGGCTTTCACAATATTTTAATCGTTCAGGATTTGTTGGATTATAAATTTCGTTAAAACAAAATGGATTTCCAGCATTCGCATCGTACCAACCTTTTTCTATGGCATATGAAAATACATTATCGGAATACAAACAATTTTCAGGATCATTTAAAGGGAATTCTCCAATACGAGCCATATTCGCATGAGCACATATATATCCATCCGGAATTCTGCAGGCAACCCATATGGCCCCTTCACCTCCATTGCCGGTACCAACCATTTCTAAAAGCCAGGCTTCATTGGGATCAATAATGGAAAAAGATTCCCCTTCGCTTCCGTATCCATATTCTTCTACTATTGATGTTATTACAAGAACGGCTTCTCTTGCTGATTTTGCTCTTTCCAATGCTAATTGCATCAAATGCCAATACTCCAGATACTTTGAATGATTCCACAGCTCCTCTCTTCCTGTAAAAGTTGTTTCACCAATTGAAACCTGAAATTCATTCATTTGAAAGCCGAGCACAGCATAGGTATTGGGCAATTGCTTAATTTTTCCTTTTACATTATTCCTACCACTATTGAATTCTATTGAATCCCGTTTCCCATGTTTTTTTGCTTTGGTTTTGCTCAGTTTATAAAGCCATTCTCCATCATTTGTATAGGCCATAAATACAGAACCATCTTTTGTAGCACCTTTCGTAACAATCAGATTTGTGCATGCAAAAGATTGATAAAATGTTGTTACACTTAGGATAAACAGAAAAATAATTTTTCTAAGAATACTCATAATTTGTCGGTTTAGACTTGCTACGAACTTAAATAATTAATTCTAAAATAAATTTATAGATGCCTTCTGATAATAAGAACTATTATGATTTTAAGCTTTTCTTTGAATATTCAACATATTTGCTTTTAATTTGCCCTGTTTTAAAAAACCAAATAATACTTAAAATTTGTAATATGGCTTATGTAATTAACGATGAGTGCACTGCATGCGGCACTTGTATTGATGAATGTCCTGTTGAAGCTATCACTGAAGGTGATATCTATGTAATTGATGCAGAACTTTGCACTGATTGTGGTGCTTGTGCTGATGTATGTCCAGTTGAAGCAATTTCTCCTGAATAAGAACTCATTATTACAATATTCAAGACAATAATATTAAAATCCGCATTTTACATGCGGATTTTTTATTTTTATAGCTTTAAAAATCAATTCAATTAAAACGATATGAGACTTTTATTATTAAGCAACTCCACAATTCCTGGATTAGGATATTTAGAATATGCTAAAGATTACCTGAAAGATTTTTATGGAACATCCGTAAAAAGAGTCGCTTTTGTCCCTTTTGCTGGTGTTACAGTTAATTGGGATGACTATGAAGCAAAAGTTCAATCTGTTTATGAAGAACTTGGATATGAGGTCTTTTCGTTGCATAAAGAAGACGATCCAATAGCAGCATTGGATACTGCTGATGCGATTGCCGTAGGTGGTGGAAACACATTTAAGCTATTTCATGATATGCACGAAACCGGTTTGATGCGTGCTGTTCGTAAAAAAGTTTTAGACGGAATGCCTTTTAGTGGATGGAGCGCAGGTTCAAATATTTCTTGCCCAACTTTATGCACGACCAACGATATGCCAATTATTTTGCCAAAAAACTTCAACGGATTGAATCTTATTCCGTTTCAAATAAATCCTCATTATTTAGATAAAAATCCTGAAGGACATGGTGGTGAAACCCGTGAAGATCGAATTAATGAGTTTATGGAAATTAATCGGGATAAAATTGTTGTTGGACTAAGAGAAGGAACAATTCTTCGTGTTGAAGGAGACAAAATGAGTCTTTTGGGTGACCGAAATGCACGCATTTTTCAATATGGAAAAGAGGCTTATGAACTTACAAACAAAGATGATTTTAGCTTCTTGTTGAAAGAGTACAACTAATTAATTGAAAGAGGGCTAAGTAGTAACCAGCTACTTAACCCTCTTTTTAATAATACCCTAACTTTACTTTAAACTAACTTTCTTTGTAATTTTTTCTTGATCATTTTCTACACTAATCAGGTAAATTCCAGCTGCCAGATTCACATGAAGATTTTGCACATTATCATCTGAAAACTGCATTACTCGTATTTTCTCTCCTGCTAAATTATATACTGTCATCAGACCTGTTTTCATCGCTGGATTTTTTACAAAAATTGATGATGAAACGGCATAAACGTCTAGCTGAGATTGAAAATCTTCACTCGGATTTACTTGAGCTTTTTTCTTAAAATGAAGTATAAACCTATCGTTAAACTTTCCACCTTCTGTGGTAAAAGTATATTTAGGATAGCTTAATAAATCAATGAATTCACCACTCTTTTTATCTTCCAGAAATACACGAACATCATCTCCGAAGTTCGTAAACTCAAATCGTTCAAAATTGTATTCACCACTTGCTGCAGCATAATATCCTAGTGCTATTTGAACATCTTCTTGCATATAAGGCAAGGCTTGAATAATCAATTCATAGTCTTTCATAATAGTGTATAAGGACAGATATGGATTGCCTTGCATTTTCACACCATCGTAATACTGATCAAAGCCTTTTGTTGCATCGTTGATAAATGAAACCAGAATTTCATTTTGATTGCCGGCCTGATCACTCAGATCAAGTCTAAAGCTTTGTACTTCTGACTTAGGTATAAAAAATTGAGTTGTATTTGTTTGTCTCATGGAATTGGTAAACGATACATTTGTGCTGCTTATACCAGACTTTACCTGCACAAAAAATCCCTGACCAACTGCAATTTTACCGTCAGGAGCAGTTGATTGTCCTCCACCACTTGCTCCAACACCACCAGCAGCCGTATAAGTTCCATAATCAGCTGTTGTGAATCCTGAACCTGCGGTTCCATCATCAGCCCACAAATAAAGTGTTCCTGTTAAATCGGAATTAGCACTTAAAAAACTACTTGCACTAATCGCTGAAGGATAAGGATTCCCAAGAATATTCCAACCGTCAGGGGAAGGGGAAGCTGAGCTTCCAGAATTTGTTCGTGTAGCAGTTACGCTTATGTTGCCAGAATTAAAATTCCCACTAAGAGTGTCTGTTGCATTTGTTGTATGATAAACAGCATAACCGCGCCCATTTGTTAATGTACCAGATGAGGTTGAAACAGCTGTCCATCCATAATTTCTATTTGTATCGCTATTAGTTTCGTCATATGCATAGATCGTAGATCCAGCAAAAGCTGAAGTAGAAACATTATTGATTGGTGAAGAAATATAATGATAGGCTCCAGAAGTCAAATACCTTTCAACCTTAATCGTTCCATTATTTGTGAGACTACCATTGTCAATTAATGAGCCTGTTCCGCTTGCATCAGATTTTAAAATAATCGTACCAGTATTGGTTACATTGCCATTTATAGTCAACGAACTAAGTGGGTGTATTACAAGGCTTGCACTTGATTCAATTAAGAGATCATTACATACTGCATTGGATGAGATAATAGGAACTGTAGATCCAGCATTTATTTTCACCAGCGAAGAGCTTGTTGGCACCGAACCTGAAGCCCAATTTGTAGATGTTTCCCAGGAATTTTCATTACCTGTTGTTCCACCAACCCAACTTTGACCGTAATAGGTTATCCCTGCAACGGGAGTTATACCATAAACTGTTCCTGTATTATAAACATCTGCCGTAACAGACCCTGCTCCTGTAATATTACCACATGTAAGTGTTCCGCCAACTTCAATGTTTCCATTACATGTAATGTTATTGTTGTTCACATCTAAATCACCACTTAGTATGATTTCACCACTTGCATTTACCGTAAATAAAATTCCTACATTTTTTAAATCAATGGTTTTTATGCTCATCGTGCCATCCACTTTCAATGAACCATTATTCCAAAACTGTAAAACATAATTTCCTTGTAACACACCAGCAGAAGTAATTTCTAAAAACTTCACATCTTCATTACTTGTTAGTGTAACAGTATGTCTAATGACCACTTCATCTGTTTTATTTGGGACACCACTTGGATTCCAGGTAGACGAACTCCCCCAATTTCCATCCGTCTTTGAATAGTAAGTGGCCGATGTTACCGAAAAGGTAACTGCTAATAGGAGTAATAGGGATAAAACTGTGTTTTTGCTTCTCATAAAATTTTCTTAACCAATTTTTGAACATAAGAATTCTTCCTCAAGCCTTGCTACAGGCTGAGCTTTTAAACTTCAATTACTAATCAGGTAATTATTTGTATTCTTATATACAGCCAGCTAAAAAAAAGTTACTACTACTTTTTTATAAGTGTTGTATCGTACTGTTTATCAGTTTAATCCGTGTGCAAATTTATTTTCATTTTTTTTGACTTTCATTCAAAATTATTTTTTCCATGTCAAGATTTGTCAATTTGTTTATCATAAGTATTCCGCATTTTTTCCGCATTTTTGTAGCATTATTAAATCTATTAGCAGCAGCATGAACAACAAGGAAATACGACAAACATTTTTTGATTTTTTTGAAAAAAAACAACACAAAATAGTTGGCTCGGCCCCAATGGTGGTAAAAAACGACCCAACATTGATGTTCACAAATGCAGGAATGAATCAATTCAAAGATTATTTCCTTGGAAATGCGGACCCTACAAGCCCCCGAATTGCAGATACACAAAAGTGCTTAAGAGTTTCAGGCAAGCATAATGACCTGGAAGAAGTTGGACACGACACCTACCACCATACAATGTTTGAAATGCTGGGCAATTGGAGTTTTGGCGATTACTTCAAGCAAAATGCAATAGAATGGGCATGGGAACTATTAACCGATGTTTATAAAATTGATAAAGAAAGGCTGTATGCTTCCTACTTTGGTGGCGACAAAACAGAAGGCTTGGAGCCAGATAATGAAGCCTTGGATTTATGGAAAAAGCTGCTTCCTGAAGAAAGAATTCTGCCCGGATCTAAAAAAGATAATTTCTGGGAAATGGGTGACATTGGTCCTTGTGGACCTTGCTCTGAAATACACGTAGACTTAAGAAGTACTGAGGAGAGAGGAAAAGTTTCAGGTAGAGATTTGGTTAATATGGATCATCCATTGGTGATTGAAATCTGGAATCTGGTTTTTATTCAATTCAATAGGATGTCAGATGGAAATCTGATAAACCTTCCTGCCAAACATGTTGACACAGGCATGGGTTTCGAGCGTCTTTGTATGACTTTGCAAGGAGTCACCTCAAAT
>JABINZ010000079.1 GCA_018698135.1 Bacteroidota bacterium | reverse complement strand
AGGGCAATCGTATTATCAAGATTAGCTTTATAAGCTGCTGCACCAACTCGTTGGTACATAGGCAGTTTCTCAAATAAATAGTGAAGGGTTTGCCGGTAATTCATCAAAACTTATTCTTCTGGCTTTAGTATGCTATGCATAAATGCTTTCAGATGCGCAAATCCTTCAGTCATATTGGAGTTGTTGTCGATGATGAAATTTGCCATTTTTCTGCAGGGTTTCACATGTAGTTTGTAGGCAGGAAGTACATGTTTTTTCCATTGATGCGTAAAAATATCTTCAGGAATTTGACGGATTTTGATATCACGCTCTTTTCTTCTTTCAAAGCAAATTTCTAAATCAGCATCAACAAATACTTTTAAGTTAATAAGCTCGTTGAGTTCCTCCGTATAATTAATAAACAGCCCTTCAACCACAACTATTGGAGCCGGTTTGAAAACTCTGAGTTCAGGTATTTTGTGCGGATGATTGAAAGTGTATTCAGGTCGTTCAATGATTTTACCTTCAGACAGTTGGTATAAATCACGAATAAAAGCTTCATGATCAATCGCTTCAGGTAAATCAAAATTATAAATTCCCTTTTTATCCTTGATTTGCTGATCAATATCCTTGTAATAATCATCTTGAGAAACAATAGAAACGTCATCTCCAAAATTAGTTCGAATTAAGTCGAGCAAAGACGATTTGCCGGAAGCACTTGCTCCACAAACACTTATCAGATAAAAGTTAAGTTTGTGATTAAAAATCATTTGTGCAAAATTAAATTATACGGGAGTAGATTTAAGGATTTCAAATATACAAAAAGATAAAGAGGGTATTTGAGTTGAATTGAATGTTTTTGCTAAATTCGTAGCCTTTTACAAAGAAAAACAATTTTTATTGGAATCATAAATCTATTTAGAATGAAAAAACTGTTTAGTTTACTTTTAGTTAGCATTTTTACTTTTGGCATGTTACACGCTACACCCGATGAAGGTATGTGGTTGCCTCTCTACATCAAGAAATTGAATGAGAAAAAGATGCATGAACTTGGCATGAAGTTGAATGCTGAGGATATTTATAACATTAACAATGCTTCAATTAAAGATGCAATCGTTCGACTAGGAGAAGGATTTTGCACCGGAGAAATTGTATCAGACAAGGGATTGGTGTTCACAAATCATCATTGTGGCTATGATGCAATTGCTTCTCTATCTTCAGTTGAAAACGATTTTTTAACAAATGGTTTTTGGGCAAAATCTCACGATCAGGAAATTCCCATTCCAGATTTTTCTGTTTCACGCTTGGTGAGAATGGAAGACCTTACAGGATTAATCAAGGAAAAAACACTTGGTATTGATGATGATACAGAGCGTCAGGATATTATTGATGCAATAATTGATTCAGCTGAAAAGGCCTCTATTGAAGGAACACATTACGAATCCTATGTAGAGACATATTTCGGATCATCTGAGCATTATCTGTTAGTTTATGAAAGATTTACGGATGTTAGATTTGTAGGTGCACCCCCTTCATCAATAGGTAAGTATGGTGGAGATACCGATAACTGGATGTGGCCACGTCATACTGGCGATTTCTCTATTTTACGAATTTACGCAGGAGCGGATGGCAAGCCAGCAGATTTTAGCGAGGCCAATATACCATACAAACCCATGCATTTTTTACCAATTTCTTTGGATGGAGTTGAGCGAGATGACTTTGCCATGATTATGGGTTTTCCGGGAACTACGGAACGTTTTCTCTCCTCTCAAGACATTGCCTTTAAAATGGAAATGGAGCAACCTACATTGATCGATATTTTTGGTGAAATGTTGACCGAAATGAAGGTTATTATGGATGCTGATGATAAAGTGAGAATAGAGTTAGCTTCAGATTATGCCAGTCTGGGAAATACCTACAAATACTTCAAAGGTCAAAATTTAGGCTTAAAGCAATATGGTTTAGTAAATAAATACAAAGCCGAAGAGGAAAAAATTCTGGATTGGATACATGCAGATGATGCCAGAGCAGAAAAGTATGGATCAACCTATGAAAATTTGGAGACATCCTATGCCAAGTATCGGAGAATTATGCCTGGTTTTTATTATGTAGCAGCTGGTATGTTTAGACTTGAAATGATGCAATATGCTGCAGCATTTAATAATTTAAACAATCAATTGAATGCTGGATCGACTGCTGAAGATGTTAAAACTGATTTGGATAATTTAGTGTCTGGATATAAAAATATGAATGAATTATCCTTATTAAAGAAAGACAAAATATTGCTTCCTTCCTTTACGTATAAGTTTTATTCAAGTTTGAAAGAACCATTATCTGTCCCCATATTTGCAGAAATTGATGCTGATTACAAAGGCGAAAATTTCAAACAAAAGCTGGATGCATATTTTGAAGAAATGTTTGAAAAATCAGTGATACTGAATCAGGAAAAACTGGACAAATTTGCTGCAAAACCTTCTGCAAAATCCTTGAAAAAGGAAATGATTTTTGTTTTGTATGATGCCATTGTAAGTTATTATAGAGAAAATTACATGATGACCTATATGAGCGTAAATAATGAAATAGCTCAACTTCATGACCAGTATATTCCCATGTTACGCGAGTTCAAAAGTAGCGAAGAGCTTTATCCAGATGCCAATTCAACACTCAGAATGAGTTATGGAACAGTGCTTCCGTATTTCCCTAAAGACGCTGTTTTTTATAATTACTATACAACTCATTATGGCATTCTTGAAAAAGAAGATCCGAATGATGAGGAGTTCAAGATTGATCCCAAATTACATGATTTACTCATCAAAAAAGATTTTGGACGCTACGGAACAGGTGATACACTTTATGTATGTTTCCTTTCAAATAACGATATCACGGGTGGTAATTCAGGTAGTCCGGTAATCAATGATAATGGTGCACTAATTGGAATTGCCTTTGATGGTAACTGGGAAGCCATGACAGGAGATCTGGTTGTGGATCCACAATACAACAGAACCATTAATGTCGATATTCGTTACGTATTGTTTGTGATTGACAAGTTTGCAGGAGCAACTAACTTAATTGAAGAATTAACTATTGCTGAAGATCAGGTAGTGGTAGAACCCAAAATCGAGATTGAGCTTATTGAAGAAAAATAGATCGTATTAATCTAATTTTAAAATAGCCGTGGGTTTAAACCTTCGGCTATTTTTGTTTCTATCAACATTGTTTATTTTATTTCCTTTTTCGACTAACTTTGATCCGATAGTTATCGGATTTCTTCAACTGATTCTTCTAAAATCATTGGCTATCGTTTAGGTATGGGAAAATTTATAACAGTTGTTCGATTTCAGTTTCCACATGAAGCTTTCGTAATTAAAAGTAAGCTTGAATCTGAGGGCATTGAGGTTATCTTACAAGATGAACAATTAATACAAGTCCACAATTATTTATCAAATGCAATCGGTGGTATTAAACTTCAAGTAAAAGAATCAGATGTAACGAAGGCACTTCCAATAATAAAAGCCGCTGGATTGATCAATTCAACAAATGACGTATCTGATACAAATCTTCAAATCTGGATTTCAAAAAAATTAGCTAAAAGTCCTTTGCTTCGACAATTATCATTAGCTAATCGGCTTGTCTTGCACCTGTTTATTTTAGTTGTTCTTTTTGCAACATTGATATTTACCTTCACTCTTCCAACAAAAGAAGAAAAAAGGATAGTACAAGCAGAACATGAACAGTTTGAAGCTCAACTGAAATTTGATCAGTTCTATCTTCCTTATGCAGATAGCTTAACCGCAAATGATCCAACTAAGGCGATTACCTATATTAAAGAATTAAATGAGTTATATCCCCAAAATGAATATTTGTATATGAATTTGGGTGTTGCCTTTTTTCAAATTGATTCATTTCAAAATGCAAAGAACTGTTTTGAATTGTCAATGAGATATTCAGAATATGAAGCTCCTTTAGTTCTATATGATATTGCAATGTGCCAAATTAAACTTGGTGACTATGATGGTGCGCTTGAAAATCTTAAAGCTGCTTCTGAAGTCAATTATGATTATTGGTACGATTTGGCTAATGTTTATGAGTTAAAAGGTGATTTAGAAAAAGCAGAATATTTCTACTCAATTTATCTGAATCGATTTGAGGTTAAGTATGGAGACAATTATTTTGAAGTTGAAAGGAAATTAAGTGAAATTAGAGAATTAATTAAAACTAATTCAGCCAATAACTAACTCCAGTTTGTAACAATAACGAATTAGCCATAAACCAATAGTCATTTTTAATTCCTTCAGTATTCAGGTTATAATTATAATTTATTCCTACTCTAACATCTACTTTATCAGATATTGAATACCATATTTCAGGATTTAATGAAAGAGACCAATATAGTTGGTAAATTTCAGATTGAAAGCCAGCTGGTAAATCAACTTGTGTATTATTAATTTGATCGCTAAATGTAAGATTTGCAATCAAGCCAGCTTTTAATGCCAGGCTTAATCTGTCATAGGAATATTTGTATCCAACAAATAATGGGATTTGCAAAGCAGTAAACCTTCTGTTTGTTTGAATTGATTTATCAATTGCTTTTTGATTTAGAAATGTGTCAAGTCTTTCCGAAAATACGGTTTCAAATACGGAATCAATAGTATTGAAAACAAAATT
>JABINZ010000078.1 GCA_018698135.1 Bacteroidota bacterium | reverse complement strand
ATTTGTTCCAGGATACAAAAAAGTAGCCTTGCCAAATGCTGCCAAGGCTACGCAAGATAGTCTTTCATAGAAAGATCTTCTTCTTATGTAAAGATACTTTTTTCGTCTTTTACTTGGTTATTTAAACAGTACCTTTTTTTTGTGCCATTACTGTTTTGTAGAGAGAACAGTAATTCCCTCTATTTGAGACTGTTTCAACTAGGATTCAAGAAGTACATTTCTGATATACAAACTGGTCCAAGAACCGCTACGCAAATCCTTGAACCAGTTTTTATCCTATTACTGTCTCTTGCAGAGGACAGTGATGAACGGATTAGCCGAGGGTAAACCCATGGCTAAATTTCCATTCTCGACCTCCCTTGGCTGTTCGTGGGAGCATATTACCCCTGACAGGGTTCTAAACCCTGTCAGGGATTTACGTTTCCTAATATTTCTCTATCTTTACACTAACAAAAACTATTTATATGAAAAACACACTCTTTACAATACTACTTTCGTTTGCTCTTTTCAATTTTTTAAATGCACAGAATATTGATTCGTTTATGGTAAGTGACAATGCTCCAAATTTTTATGATTCAGTTTATTTAATTAATCTTTCAACAAATTATACATCCTTAGAATGGATTGTATCAAATACTTCATTTCATCCTCTTTCAGGATTTCCGAACGATTCTATTGTTATTGGACGTTTTAATAAAACTGGTTGTCATGATATCAGCCTGATTATCGGTAGGGGAACAAATTATGATACAATTACAAAGACTTGTGCTGTTCAGGTCTTTGACCGTGAACCACCTACATTGGTACTATTGAAACCAATAGACACAATTGAAGTGTATGATTCTTTTATTGACTGGGGATATCTAGTAATTGATAATTATTGTGATGAAAGTAGTATAAAAGTATATACCTCCGGATCAATTGATTCTTCTATTCTTGGATTGGGTTCTTATAAAATTTGGGCAGTGGATTGTGAAGGAAATTCTTCTGATACACTAACGCGAGAAGTCTGGGTTTTGGATCGAACTCCTCCAGTAATTGAATGGAAAGGTCAGGTTTTCTATTATGTATATCGCTGGGATTCTTTGAAATTCAACCCACTGGACTCAATAATTGTAGCTGATAACTATGATAAAGAAGTCACTGTTGATCTCAGCGGTAACTATTATTCACATTTCCTTAAAGACCATTCATTGGGATTCTATTATATTTCGTTTATTGCTTCAGATTCATCTGGAAATAAATCTAAAGAATTTAGAATTTATATTGAATCTGTTCCCTATAGCATTAATGAAAATAATCATTTGAATTATACGATATTCCCCAACCCAAACTCAGGCCACTTCACCATTGAAAACCAAAACCCAAATCAAGCCATCCATTCAGTTTCCGTATTTAATCAAATGGGGCAAGAGGTTTACTTCAAGGAAATTGATCGTTCACAAACCGGACTTTTAGAAATTGAAATCAGACAGCCATCAGGGATTTATTTCATTCAGGCAAAAAATGAAAAAGGAATAAGTTTATCTAAGATTTTAATTGAATAATAGATGAACGAAATGAACTCACCCCTAGCCCCTCTCTACTTCGTACAGAGGAGAATAGATTGTGCTAGTGAGGGATTTGGTTTGCCAATGATATAGGAATATGACCCATTCCTACTCACTGATTTATTGGAGAGGGGCTTAGAACTTTGTTTCTACTTTTGCTTCAGTGTACGCAAAAGAGAGTTCAATTCAAAATCCACAAAACCCTCTTTTCTTTACAAGCACATCTCTCAATACTAAAAACAAATTGAAGCACGATCTATTTCCTCCTCTCTGATTTTTTAGAGAGGGGGATTAAGGGGGTGAGTCAAATTCCCCTTAAATTGCACTTCAATTAATTCATTTCACAAACCAATGGCTGAAGAAAAAGTAGTACTCGTAAACGAACAAGATGAAGTAATGGGTCTGATGAACAAAATGGAAGCCCACGAAAAAGCTGTTCTTCACCGTGCTTTTTCAGTATTTATTTTCAACAACAAAGGAGAAACCTTGCTTCAGCAAAGAGCTACAAGCAAATACCATTCACCCTTGTTATGGACCAATGCCTGTTGCAGTCACCCACGAGAAGGAGAAACCTATAAAGAAGCTGCACTAAGGCGCATGCCAGAAGAAATTGGCCTGACAACAGAAATTGAAGAAGCCTTTTGGTTTGTTTACAAAGCTGATGTTGGGCAAGGACTTACTGAACATGAACTCGATCATGTTTTTATAGGCCATTCTAACGATGAGCCAGAATTAAATCCTGAAGAAGCCTGTAATTACAAATGGATGAAGGCTGAAGATGTTAAAAAGGACATAACCAACAATCCTGGTCTCTACACCGAATGGTTCAAAATCATTTTCAATAAATATTACGAACATATTGAGCTTAAATAATTTCTGCTTATTAACTCCATTTCACAGAATTCTCATTTTCTTTATCTTTACTCATAATTCTTTTCGATTAAACCTGTCAATTATGAAGAAAGTCATTGCATCTGTTATATTGGTTTTCAGTATCACCTTATATACACAAGCCACAATAATTCACGTTGAAAAAGGAACCACCTATCCAACCATTACCTCTGCTTTAGCGATAGCAATGCCAGGCGATACATTGAATGTGTATGGTGTGATTTCTAAAGATGGGATTCCACAAAATGGTATTGTGCTTAATATGGATATATGCATTCAAGGTCAAGGAAAAGAGTCGACTTATATTGAAGCAACTCAGGAAGGATTGGTAGCAGACAGAAGAATATTTACCATATTGGCTGGAAATACGGTTACTATAAAAACCCTCTCTTTGAGATTTGGACATGTTGATGCATCTGGTGGAGCTATTGAAAATCTAGGAATATTGAACCTGAATAATTGTTCTATTTATGGATGTCAGGGGACTTATGGAGGAGCCATCCGAAATGGGATTGGTGCAACACTCAGCCTTTACAAAACAGCAATAGAATTTAATTCAGCAACTGAAAGAGGAGGTGGTATTAATCACATAGGTGAAATTCTAAACATCAATAATTGTAGAATTGAAAATAATGAAGCCGATGAAGAAGGAGGTGGTATTCAAATAGAAAACGCTAACTCCTTAATTGTTAACTCATCCATAGGCAACAATAAACTAACAAGTAAGACAAAGCTTCTCAATGGCATGGGCATATTTATTGGAAACTCCAATGGGAATCATGTTAACAGTTTTGTAAATGTGACGATTTTTAGAAACAAAGCTTATCAGCAAGATACAATTAGTGGCTGCGGTGGAGGAATAGGATTAATATCTACAGCCGGAAGAAGTTCTGTTATTTTATTCAATTGCACTATTGCAGAGAATGAGGCTGCCTGTGGAAAAGGAATACAATCATATACCTATAACGATAGTACTTTAAATGAGTTTTACATGTCCAATTGTATCATTGCAAATGGCACTTCTGATAACTATTTTGACTTTAGTGATGGGGGCAAAAACCTAATCTATCGAAAATACACCATTCTTTCAGATAGTAGTATTGCTGTAGAAGGCGATAGTAATCTAAATGGAACAGATCCGCAGTTTGATCATCTAAGCGATATTCCTTTTGAGCCTTCCTATTACAGCTTATTAGATGGCAGTCCGGCAATTGATGCAGGCACCAACCTGAATGCACCAGAAAAAGACCAAAGAGGTGCTACAAGAATTGGACAAACGGATATAGGTTCTTTTGAATATGGGGGAGTGCTAAGCCAACCAGAATTTTCTGAAGACAATAAAGCAATAAGCTACCAGATTTTCCCAAATCCATCCAAAGCTGTATTTAACATCATTTCTCAAAATGCTTCAAAACTCGATGTTTTTGTATATGATCAGTCTGGAAAATTGCTTCTTTCAAACAGTACAAAAAATCAAATGGCTATCATCGATATTGGCAATTATCCATCAGGCATATATTTCTTAAAGCTAATCGACAACATGCATGTTGAAACGGCTAAACTGATAAAGTACTAGTATCCGATAAATTCTAAATAATATTCCAGTAAATTTGGATAAAATTAGATATGTCTGCGGCTATGAAAACCAAAGAAATTGCCATAGGAATTGATATTGGAGGTACCAATACAGTATTTGGATTTATTGATAAAAGAGGCAAATGTCTTGCAGAAGGCAGTGTTCGGACTGCAGAATTTTTGGAATTCCATGATTTCATTAAAGCACTTTGGGAATCAATTGAAAAAGTGGCTGCAACAATCAAAACCAAAATTGATATTAAAGGGATCGGAATAGGTGCTCCAAACGGCAATTTTTACAATGGAACCATCGAATTTGCTCCAAACCTAAGTTGGAAGGGCATTATTCCGGTAGCTAAAGAATTCAAAAAACTCAGTAGACTTCCTGTGGTTTTAACCAATGATGCCAATGCTGCTGCTATGGGAGAAATGATGTATGGTGGGGCAAAACGATTAAAAGACTTTATCGTTATAACATTGGGAACCGGACTCGGGAGTGGCATTGTCGTAAATGGGAATGTGCTTTATGGTCATGATGGATTTGCAGGAGAAATCGGACATGTAATTGTAACACCCAATGGACGAAAATGCGGCTGTGGACGAAGAGGCTGCCTTGAAACCTATGCATCGGCTACAGGCATTAAAAGAACAGTTCTGAAACTACTTTCAGAAAGCGGTGAAGATTCCATGTTAAACGGACATACAATTAAAAGTCTTTCAGCAAAAATGATAGATGAAGCTGCTTTTAAGGGAGATCCTATCGCTATCGAAGCTTTTGATTACACTGGAAAAGTATTAGGAGAAGCTTTAGCCAACAGTATCGCTTATACAAGCCCAAAGGCAATATTTCTTTTTGGAGGACTGGCACAGGCAGGCAAGTTAATTTTCAAACCCACAAAAAAACACATGGAAAAATCTCTTCTCAACATTTATAAGAAGAAAGTAAAACTATTGCCTTCATCCCTTAAAGGAGCTCATGCTGCTGTATTGGGAGCCAGTGCATTGGTTTGGAAAGAACTCCTATAATCCCCACTATGTAACAAATTACAATTAAGCGTTTTCATTCATTTTACGTATATTCGAATAAGAAATGTAAAAAGATGAAAAAAATAATTACAACCCTCTCCTTATTACTTTTTTTCTTAAGCAGCTTTGCACAGGATATCAATTTTTCTCATTATTCAAGGAGCCGATTGTATAATAATCCTGCTTATGCTGGTTTTTCAGATTATCCTGAATTGAACGTAAATTACCGAAAACAGTGGCCAGGTTTGTCAAACTCAAATCAAGGAACATATATTGGATATGACTTTTCTATTGATAAAATAAACAGTGGCTTTGGAATTTATAGTTTATTAAATAATACAAATCATTTTACTTTTCATCGAGATATTAATATTCAGTATTCCTATCGTATCAATATTTCAAAGAAATTCTCTATTCAGCCAGGAATAGGTTTTGGTATTAACAATACATTCATCGATGTTTCAAAAATGACCTCAAACGATATAGCCTTTAATCCAAAAACAGGATTATGGATTGACCCTGCATTGGGTGATGTTTACTATGCGAATTTGGATGCATCCTTTGGCCTATTATTCAGAATTAAGAAATTCTCTAGTGCAGTTGCATTTTCTCATTTCAATGAATCAGCTTTATTTCATGATGCAGCTTATTTTAAGTATAACAATCCTAAATTTCATTTATTCGGATCCTATGTATTTGGTTTGACAAAAAAAATCAAATTTATACCGTCAGTAGTCTATATGAAACAGCAATCCTTTGTTCAAATGCATTATAAGTTTGATTTACTTTTGAACAGACTGGCTCTTGGTATTCATTATGGACATACTTCAGTAAACTCTACAAGTGTCTCCTTGTCTGCTGCTTATTATTTTAAGCGATTTGGAGTTCTGTATACACATGGTTTTAATATGTCAGATGTTATTGTTGGTATAAAATCTTCAGGAGAATTGGGCGTTTATTTCAGACCATCCATACGCGTAAACCGAAAGTCCGGTTATGGATTAGGCCTGTTCTAAACTTCTAAGGTTTTGAAGTGTCTAATGCATTAATTTTGAAAGAAAATCAATTTACAAATATGAAGAAGCATAGCATCTTTGTCATACTATTTCTTATCATTTGTCAATTAAGTTTAGCACAGGTGCTAACACCCATTACCGATTCTATTACAATGCGTGATGGAAAAAAACTGGCAGCCGATATCTATTTACCCGATACTGGAAAAACATATCCAGTTATCCTGATTCAAACACCATACAACCGTTTATATTATCGCATGGGACTTCCACTTCAAATTGGAAAGGATATTAAAAACAGTCCTTATGCAGTGGTTATTGTTGACTGGCGTTGTTTTTATGGATCCGCAGCATCCTGTAAAGCACTTCCTGAAAGAGGTAAAGATGGCTATGATGTTATTGATTGGATTTGTAAACAAAGCTGGAGTGATGGAAAAATTGGGACATGGGGACCATCTGCATTAGGAAAAATACAATACCTAACTGTAAAAGAACAACATCCCAATCATACGTGTGCTGTGCCTATTGTTGCTGGGTCTCAGTTTAATTATCAGGAATATTTTCCCAATGGTGTGTTGCGCACTGAATATGTTGATCAACTGGATGCTTTAGGTTACAACATGAAAAATACCTTGCTTCAACATCCGTATTATGATATCTGGTGGCAATATGTCGAAAATGCAAACATGTATCCTGACAAAATCAAAGTCCCAATGTTCTTGATCGGGGGTTGGTTTGATCACAATATTGATCTGATGTTTGATCTGTTTGACACCTTGGTTAAAGCCTCTGATCCTTCCGTTCGAGATTTGCATAAGTTCCTCGTTGGCCCCTGGTCGCACAATTCGGTTGGCAAAAAAGAAGTGGGCGAACTCGAATTCCCAGAAGCAGAAGGTGTCAGTGATAGTTTTACTCTTTTGTTTTTTGATTATTGGTTGAGGGGAGCAAAGAATGGGTGGCCTATTAATAAGAAGTATATCTTTAATGATATCTCTAAGCACTACGCGCACTACACGCCTATTCAAATTGAAGACATAGATGAATTTAAAAATCTGTCAAATCATGATACAATTAGCCTTTATTTGAATGAGAATAAACATCTTAGTAGTAAGCCCTATGGAAATGATTCAATTCTTTTAGTATATGATCCAAAAGATCCTTCCCCTACTGTTGGAGGACCAACCTTGAAACTTGATTTAAAACAAGGCCCTTGGAATATTAGCAACAGTGTTCTTGGAAGAAGCGATTACGCAATTTTCACAGATGGCTCTGGATTTCCAAAGCTTTTAGAAATTTTGGGAAAGCCTAAAGTTGACCTTTATGTTTCTTCAAACAGATATGATACTGATTTTTCTGTCAGATTATGTCTGTCTGAAGAATATTATCCATCTTCAGAACACTATATTGTAGCAGATGGAATCTATCGAATGAGATTCAAAAAAGGATTCAGTACATCAGACACCCAATCAATAGTACCGGGAAAAATATATAAGATTACAATAGAACTACCTTATACAATTTATTTTTATAAGGAGCCTGCAGCCTATCTGAGTTTAGTTGTTACTTCTTCAAACTATCCCAGATATGATATTAATCTAAACAATGGTAAAGACTTATATACATCAGGAGACTCATTAGTAGCTCATAACTATTTATATTTTGGAAAGAACTATCCTTCAAGATTATACTTTGATGGATATCATTTTTTAGGAGCAATTGAAGAATCTAACTCAAAATCATTAATCAAAACTTACCCTAACCCTACCCAAAATACCCTCTTTATCGATCCTCAATACCTCCAACCTCCATTTACCTATTCCATTTTTGATATGCGGGGAAAAGAATTGATGCAAGGAGAAATGAGGAGTAATGAAGTTTTCAGTTTGGATATTTCTGCATTAAACCCTCAAGTATATTTGATTAAAGTACATGGTGAAACTCAAACCAGCGTTTCAAAATTTATCAAGGTGGATTAATGTTCGGTGCTTCAAGCTACGAACAATAGGGACAGTATGTACTCCAATTAATAATATATCAATTTCTAGTTTTGAAGTAGGATCAATTCCCCTTCTTTGATTTTTCAGAGAAGGGGTTAGGGGTTGAGTTAAATTCTAGCTATGAACAACGAAGCGTACACTTCCGATATACATAAACAAAAAGGGCCAAGAACCGCTACGCTAATCCTTGAACCAGTTTTTGTCCCATCATTGTCTCCATTGCTGTTCGTGGCTTCAAGCTACGAACAACGCTGTCAAACAAGCTAGATAGCTTGTTTGACATGTAGTCCCGTATAACTTTCATCACATTTGATCAAATCAGCCAATAGTCCCTGAAAAACAATCTCTCCTCCCTCATCCCCACCTTCCAGACCCAAATCAACTACCCAATCTGCTTGTATAATTACTTGAAGATTGTGTTCTATGATGTATAAGCAATGTCCTTGAGCAATTAGTTTGTTGAATAGCTGCAGGAGAACATCAATGTCTTTTCTATGAAGTCCTTTTGTTGGTTCATCGAATAGGTAAAGGTTTTTATTTCCTTTGCCATTAATAATATCTGAAGCTAATTTTAATCGTTGACTTTCTCCTCCTGACAGTGTTCGGGTTGTTTGTCCGACTTTTAAATAACCTAAACCTGTTTGCTGTAGCAATCCGATTTTACCTTTAAGACTTCTATCCTCAAAATAGTCTTTGGCAGAGTCAATACTCATGTCCAACACATCAGAAATACTTTTGCCTTTTAACTTTACACTTTGTACTTGGTAATTATATCTTCTCCCCCTGCATTCTTCACAAACCGACCAGACATCAGCCAGAAAATCCATGCTGATTTTTGTTTGACCTAAACCTTGGCAATTGTCGCAATAGCCTGCTTTATTGTTAAACGAGAAATGAGATTTGGATAAATTCATTTTTTTTGCCTCGTCTGTATCTGCAAATAGTTTTCGGATGTCATCAAAGATTCCTGTGAAAGTAGCAACTATACTGGATGGATGATTGCTCACCTGATAATGTGTTACAGGAATAATGGAATCGAATTGCTCTAAACCACTAATCTGTTGACAATTAATCGCTTTTCCTTGAGCTGCTGAATCAGCCAATACGCTAAACAATAGCGATGTTTTGCCACTTCCTGAGACTCCTGTAAAAACAGTCATACCATTGGATGGAAGTTCAACATCAAAATCTTTCAGGTTATTTGCATTTGCTTTTTGAATTTTAATATTGAAGTCCAACTTAAGTGTTTTTGATTCTTTCTTTATAGTTTGCAGGGATGCTTCCGGTTTTCCAGCATACTGGACTTGGCCACCAAAATTGCCAGCACTCGGTCCCAACTTAATCACATGATCTGCAGCCTGAATAACATCTTCATCATGCTCAACAATGACCAATGTATTGTCTTGTTTTTTCAGTTCCTGAAGAATGGCTATCAAATTTTGAGTATCTCTGGGATGCAAGCCCACAGTGGGTTCATCCAAAATGTAAGTTATTCCGCAAAGTCCTGTTCCCAAGGAGGAAGCCAAACGCAATCGTTGAGATTCTCCTCCCGATAAGGTTGAGATAGTTCTATTTATATTTAAGTAGGACAAACCAGCTTTACTGATCATATTCAATTTGTGCAAAACCGGAGGTAAGATATCATTCAACACAATTTGACTTGTAGAATCAAGTTTATCCTGATCTATTTGACTAAAGAACAGTATGCTTTCGTTAATCGTTTTTGATGAAAGCTCAGCAATATCTACCCCTTGGAAAAGATATTCAAAACTTTGCTTATTTAATCGAGAACCATTGCAAGAAGAGCATTTGATTTCTTTCATGATAGGCAACATAGCATCTGCCCTTTTATCGGCATGCTTTCGCTGATATTCCGCATTGACTAAGTGACAAAAGCCAACCCATTTGCCTGTGAATTTCTCAACTCCTTCCATGTTTTTTCGCTTGTAATGCCAGTCAACTTTATAGTCTTTTTCACCCGTACCAAAAAGGACAATTTGCTTGGCATTTTCATCCAATTCATCCCATGGCTTTGCAAAATCAATAGAATTCTCTTTAGATATGCTTTGCAAAATAGCCACATATTGTCCATGAAAATCACCATAGAATTTCCCGCTTTTATGTCCATCCATTGCTCCTTGAAAAATGGATTTATTGGGATGAGAGATCAACTCTTCCTGATCACAAACAGTAAGTGTTCCAAGTCCTTTGCAAACAGGACATGCGCCACTTTCATGATTGAACGAAAAATGAGAGGCAGTTGCTTTATTTTCAACTTTCCATCCACATACACATATTCCGTTTACTGCTTTTGCATTGCATTTAGGACAAATGATATAGCCAATTCGAGAATACAACAAGCGATAATAATCGTAAACTTCACTCAAAGTACCAACTGTAGATCGAGCATTGGTATTGGAATTCCTTTGCCCGATGGCAACAACCGGATTCAGATTTTGAATTTCTTCAACATCTGGTTTATCCATGCTTTTCATTAATGTTCGGGCATAAGTTGAAACACTCTCCAAAAATCGTCTTTGTCCTTCAGCATAAAGTGTATCAAAAGCCAATGACGACTTTCCACTACCTGAAACACCCGTAATCACTGTCATCTTCCCCAGCGGAATATCGACATCAATATTTCTTAAATTATGTGTGGATACATTTTTAAGCTTGATGAAATCTGCTTCAAATGCCTTTCTTTCTTTTCTTGAAATGGACTGATGAGATAACTGAAGTGCCTTAGCGGTGAGGGTTTTGTTTTCATTAATCAATTGTTCAGGACTTCCTGAAAAAACAAGTTCACCTCCTTGCGTGCCACTTCCGGGGCCGAGTTCCACCAAATAATTTGCTGCTTTGAGCATTTCAGCATGATGTTCAATGGTAATGACCGTATGTCCATTATTTACAAGGCTTTGCAGTGATCGTATTAAAGCCTTAACATCCTTGTGGTGCAAGCCTGTAGTGGGTTCATCCAGTATATACAAAGTTTGTCCTTTGCTTGATTTCCAAAGTTCAGATGCTAATTTTATTCGTTGTGCTTCTCCTCCTGAAAGGGTGGTTGATGACTGCCCCAAACCTATATACCCCAATCCCAATTCCTGCATGGTTTGGAGGATTTTCAAGATAGCTTTTTGATCCTCAAAAAACAGACAAGCCTCATCAATCGTCATTTCCAAAACATCATTAATGCTTTGCGAATGGTATTTAACAGCCAGCGTTTCTGCATTAAATCGTTTCCCATTGCAATGTTGACAGATCACATCCACATTGCCTAAAAAGTGCATACCAATTTGCTGATAGCCAGCACCTTCACATTCCTCACAGCGTCCTCCTTTCACGTTGAATGAGAAACGGCTTTTGTCCCAGCCCTTACTTTTCGAATCAGCCAGCTCTCCAAAAAGCTTGCGAATCAGGTCAAATACCTTGGTGTAGGTAGCCGGATTTGAACGTGGAGTTCGGCCAATCGGACTTTGATCTATAAATACATGCTGACTGAAAATTTCAGCTCCATGTGTTTTGGGTATAATGGATTTCTCAATTAAGGATTCAACCAAGGAAGATTTTCCAGCTCCTGAAACACCACAGATAACATTCAAAGCTTTGGACTTGAATTCCACTGTAATGCTTTTTAGGTTATTTCTTGATGCATTTTTAAGCCAGAAACTCTTATTCTCATCTGACAAAGGAAGCTTTTTGCTGCTTATATTATCTCGTCCTGAAAGCCAATTTTGCGTATGACTATTATCAATTTCATTTGCAGGATTCAATAATTCTTCTATTGTATCGCAGAAAACAAGTTCACCGCCTTGCGTGCCGGCATCAGGACCAATATCAATTAAATGATCTGCAGTACGAATTGTTTTTTCATCATGTTCAACTACAATAAGCGAATTGCCATTCTCTACCAAACTGTGCAAAACCTCCAATAATTTGTCCTGTTCGCTATCATGAAGGCCAATACTGGGTTCATCAAAAACATAAGTCACACCTTACAAGCCATTAGTAATTTGATTGGCCAATCGTATGCGCTGGGCTTCCCCTCCTGATAGCGAAGTGGATGAACGATCCATTGTCAAATAGGAAAGTCCGAGTTTATTCAGAAGCTTTGTTTTACCGCATATTTTTTCACTGATTGATTTAACTCCAATATGTTCAGATAGTGTTGTTGTTGAAAATAATTGCTCTAATTCTTCAATGCTTAATGCACTATAATCAGCAATTGATTTGTCGTTAAATTGAACCGAGAGAGCATCGGTGTTTAGCCTGGCTCCCTCACAAACAGAACAGCTCTTACTTTCTACAAAGCGCAAAATATTCTTGTTTCTATCCCGATTCAGAATAACTTCCATAACCGGAATAATGCCTTTGTAATGACCTTCTTCGCGCGGTTTAGCTGTTATTCCCGACCATTTCATTCTCGATTCCAGCGTATGTTTGCCGAAAGGAATGGTAATGATATCACTGCCAAAAAGAATGATGTCTTTTTGTTCCCGGGTCATTTCATGCCAGGGGATATCAATATCAAAACCATGCGCATTGCAAACCTGATTCAACACATCTAGTGTGACCTGAGAGTAAATGATATAACCATTTGGAGCAGTAATCACCAATGCACCTTCACGTATTGTTTTTGAATGATCAGAAATAAGTAAGTCTTCTGAAATTCTATCTTCAACGCCCAAACCTTTGCAATTAGGACAAGCTCCTTTTGGATGATTGAAGGAGAATAGTTGTCTTTCAACTTTGAGTTCTTCATTTTTTGAGTGCCCAAATCGGGCAAATAGTAATCTCAGATAATCGTGAAGTTCGGTTAGTGTCCCTACAGTTGAATGTGGATTTCTAATTACAGTTGCCTGATTCACTGCAATGGTTGGGGTTAAGCCTTCAATGGATTCTACGTTTGGTCTTTGAAGTTTTGAAATTAATTGCCGGGCAGAGGATGAAAATGTTTCGAGGTATTTTCGTTGTCCCTCTCTGAATATCGTATCAAAAGCAAGCGAAGATTTTCCAGAACCTGAAACTCCTGTAATAACCACAAATTTATTATGAGGAATTTCAACATCAATTCCTTTCAGATTGTTTTCCCGAGCTCCTTTAATTGAAATAAACTTTGACACAATTGATTTTCTTACAAAAGTAGGCTTTCGATGAAAAACTCTTAGAATTAGCTTTTCACGAATTGCTGTTCCTTAATTGTGATGACAATGTTGTTCGTAGCTTGAAGCTTCGAATAGCCTAGTATTAATTAAAGTTCAGTCCAACACTGTCCTCTTTGAGAGACAGTGATGGAACATGAAAAATGAAGAAATCTGCTAGTTCAGACATCTGGGAAAATGCTTTGCGGTTGAAAACGATCAGGGAGGCAAAGTCTGAAGACTTTTAATTATTAAACGATCCAAGAGACGCTTTGCTTAACTCTTGAATCAACATTAGGAAAAATTACACTATCTTCAATTCTCAATTGCTCGTTGCTTGAAGTTACAAACAGCTTACGGTTAATTAAGGTTCAGTTCATCACTGTCCTCTTCGAGAGACAGTGATGGGACATGAAAAACGAAGCAATCTGCTGGTTCAGACATCTGCGAAAATGCTTTGCCTTTGAAATCGATCAGGGGGACAAAGTCTCGAGACTTTTTATTATTAAACGATCCAAGAGACGCTTCGCTTAACTCTTGAATCAATATTAGGAAAAATTAAGCCATCTTCATTTCCTTCGGCATAGAGCCCAAATTCCTTCTCATCCAATAATGGAATTTATGCATACCTGATCCAAACTCCATCATAGGACATAAACCATACACATAGTCCAGATTATTTTCTTTACAGTATTCAATCGCCTCATCAGTGGCTGAACCTTTACCAACTCCTTTTTGGAGCCAGACTCGTTCAATTCCTGCATCTATTGCATCTTTGACCAATTGGAGTGTCGCTTCTGGTTTGGTTGAAATAATCAAAGATTTTACTTCAGCAGGTAATGATTTTAAATCATTGTAACATTTCTTTCCATCAATTTCGTCAGCATGTGGATTTACAGGATAAGTTGTAATTTCCACCTTATCCAATTCCTTCATAAGCGCGTTTCCCCATTTACCTTTTGTACGTGAAACACCTGCCACTGCAATATGCTTTTGATTTTTGAAGTTGTCAACTGTTTTTTTCATTTCTAATGTGCTTTGTTTCAACAAGAAATATAGAAATTATATACAGATACTGAACATATAATGAAAAAAAGAGTCATTTACTACAATCAGTTAAGATTTAAGTAACTCCATACCGATTAATGATGAAAGCCTTATTTTTGTATAATAATTACGCTTTGAAAAAAGGAATGAAGAGAATAATTAAATATATTTTAAAGCAGTT
>JABINZ010000077.1 GCA_018698135.1 Bacteroidota bacterium | reverse complement strand
CTGTTATTGTTGATTTCTTTGTTGAAACATTTTTTTAAATATATTTGCAATATGATTTATTATAATTACATAAAAGTAGGTAATCCTTTACATTGTATGCAAATAATAAAATCTGAAAAATAATAATGTTTGCTTATAAGATAAGATGTAGCTAACAAGCGTGTCGTCGGTTCAGTCGGTGGTTCGTTTTGGTCTGAACCTTACGGTTCAGTGTTTAGCGGTTTGTACGGGCTGGAATCATTCTGATTCCGCCGCACACGCGAAACATTAGCTACAATAATAAATGAAAGAGGATTTGTGAAAAAAGTAATATTTATAATATTAGTCTTGATGATTTTGTCATACATTAATGCACAAGAATGGACAAACATATCTCCATTCCCTGCAAGTTACACAGGGATAAAAGGTAATTTTGTTTCCGCTAATGAAGGTTGGATTTTTCAAGGAAGCTCTACAAACAGAGATATTTATTATACTGAAGATGGAGGAGAGAACTGGGAAATAATTTACTCTTTGGAAGATCCACTGGAATTCATCATTTCCTTACATATGATTGATAATCAACATGGGTGGATGCATAAAAAATGGCAAAATCAATATCCATATAATAGTTACCATAGCTATTTAAAAACAACTGATGGTGGCTATAGTTGGGAAGACATGACTGATAATTTACCGGAAGAGAGCAATATTTATCCTATTTATTTCATTAATCAAAATATTGGTTTTTTGGGAGCAGGAAGCGATCCTTCAAATTATCAAGCCTTGATCTATAAAACAATTGATGGAGGAGAGAACTGGTATTTAACCAATACCCCTATAGTGTATTCATCCTATCCAAGTTTGGTTAATTATTCTACAAACAAGTTGTTTTTTATAGATGTAAGCAATGGTTGGGCAGCATGCTCTGCTTATGTAGGAAGTGGACTAAGTCTTTATACTACCGATGGTGGTGAAAACTGGGATGTTGGTATTGAACCAGGTTTATCACCGGATTTATTTGATATTCATTTTACTGATATAAATTCTGGAGGAGTTGTTGGACATAATGGATCATTTCCATATGTGGTTTTTACTGAAAATAATTTTGAAACTATTTCGTATCAACATAATTACACTTGGAATCAATTATCTCAGGCAATATGTTACCAGAATGACTCAACAGTATGGATATCAGGCTCTCCGGGTATAATCAACCGAAGCACAAACAGTGGAGAAACATTTGAAATTTATCAAACAATTGATACATATGTTAACTCAATACAATTTTTTAATAATACTGGGTTTATTTTTGGACTTCGAAATGGTTTATTCAAATTCGTTGATATAGTTTCATCAAGTAATAATGATCCACCTACTTTAAATTATTTTCTTGGAAATTATCCGAATCCGTTCAGACCATCTACAACAATAGTATTCTCACTTTACACCAGAAGTAATGTAGAATTAACTATTTATAATATAAAGGGACAAAAGATGAAAACATTAATCAATGAATTTCTTGAATGTAATTATCATTCAATCAACTGGAATGGTGATGATGATTTTGGTAAAAAAGTTTCTGCAGGGATTTATTTTTATAGTTTGAGCGTTAACGGTAAAACAGAAGTAATAAAAAAGTGTGTAATGTTGAATCAGTAGAATTGTAGCTAACAAACGTGTCAGTGGGTAGTTTTATTATTCTTTTCGGCTTGAATCTCACGATTCAAACCTTGTATTATGTGCTTCAGGGTGTGATCGTTCCGATCCCACCGTACACGCGAAACATTAGTGGTTTTTTATGGAGGTTGCGGAAAAACATGAAATTTGTATTAGTAATAATCTTTAATTTTATACTTATTAATAGCATTATCGGACAAGATTTAGAAATGGAAAATATTGAATATTCTTCATTTGATAGAAATGAACAAACAATTTTGGAGCTTACCGAAGATATAAATAAGAATACTCATGACTTTAATTCACTTTTCAATAGTGGAATTGCACATTATGAAGAAAGTAAATATCAAGATGCAATCTCTTATTTTACTAAAGCAATTAATATAATTGATAATGATCAAAGAAAAGAAGTATATTTCTATAGAGGCAATACCTATAGGCTGATAAATGAACCAATGAAGGCTATTGCTGATTTTGACAAATGTATTCAAATTGATGAAACGTACTCAGATGCTATTGCTGATAGAGGTTTAACATATTTTGAAATAGGCCAAACAGAAAAAGCTCTGATTGATTTAAAAGAAGCAATAATAATCAACCCATTAGATTCAATAAGTCATCAATCAATATTAAGAATTTATTT
>JABINZ010000076.1 GCA_018698135.1 Bacteroidota bacterium | reverse complement strand
TTTATTATACCTTTACTTAACATATATTTTTTTACACCAATGATATTAATCTTTATTTTGGTATCATTGGTGTTTTATCAACATTCGACTTTGAACAACTTCATTATATACAATAAGAGAAGTAGCAGGACTTGACACTGGTGAAGCTGAAGAAGTATTTGTTAAGGCAATCCTCGGAAATAACAACCCTTTAGTTGTTGAATAAACATCCAAAACAGCCGAAGCATCACCTGAATGTGATACATCAGAAATCACAGTAGTTTGTGCGATAGCAAAAGAAATTGTAGCCAACAGACATAAAATTAAAACTAACTTTTTCATATTTCAATAATTTATTATTGTATGTATATTTTTTGAGTAAAAGTTTCTTGATCGGTTAATATAGAAACCAAATAATAGGCAGAAGCTAAATTAGTTTCTACTATTTCTGAGCCAATCCTTTCCAGATTACTTCTAAATAATTCCTTCCCTAAAATGTCATGAATAACAATTTTACCCTGCTGTAATTTAGGATTATCTAACAGAATTTTGTTTCCAACTGTAAAGACACGAAAGTTAGAAATACTCTCTTTCTGGATTGAGTTGAACACTGGATTGATATGAATAGCGAATCGCTCATTGAATTCTCCTTTTCTAGAATAAAATGAATAGTTGGGATTTGTTATTAAATTGATAAAAAGTTTCTCCTCTCTGTCTTCAATAAAAATTTCTGTTGAGGGATCAATGTTTTCAATTTCCTTAATATTAAATGAATAATTTCCTTCCTGACCTCCAAAATATCCAATATTAAGCTTTTTCGCTTCTTCTGTTATTGAGGAGAAAGATTGAATAACAAAGCCTTCTTCATATCCGGGCATCAAGGAATAAACGGCAATAAGAGGATTTCCTCTCAGCTTTTGTACGTCATATCCCGGATCAAGCTCATCAGTTGTAAATGGATAAAATCCGAAAAGTAATTCATTGTATAAATTGTCAGGGCCAATTAATGACAACCTCAATAGTTGCTCATCTGGATCCGGAGTGAAAAATTGAGTTCCAGTATAGCCAATTCTCTGATCTGCAGCAAGACTAACTGAACTAACGCCAGACTTTACTTTTATAAAAAAGCCTTGAGCTACAGCCATGCTTGCATCAGGAGTAATTGCTGATCCTCCAACAGCACCACTACCTGAAGCCCTAGTTGCATAATCACCTCTGTCCAAATCACCACTAGGGTTATCCCAATAATAAACAGCCTGATTTGCTGTTTCAAGATTTGCGGAATTATCTGAAAGAAATTCTGGAACATTCAAACCACATGCATACGGGTTTCCAATCAGATTCCATCCATCAGAGGCTGCAGTGCCGGATGAAGTGTATGATACGGTAATGGTGCTCGAAATATCTGCAGGAACTAGTAAATTACCTGTAAAGCTAATGGTCCTGTTGGCATAGTTGCTAACAATATTATATCCTTTGCCATTGCTTAATGTGCCTGCTGAAATGCGAGTCCAGCCGTCATCAACATTTCCACTTGAGTTCGCTTCATTATACCAATACACATTGTAATCACCACTAGTCCAAATACTACCAAATGCTGCTCCATCAATAGGCGATGATACAACATGATAAGGTTTGTTTGAACTGTTTCCGGTAATGTATCTTTTAACTGTTCCTGCAATATTTTGGGTGTTATGAATAAAATTACCCGTGCCACTGGCTGAAGATTGTATGACAAGTCCGCTATTGCCAGCACTGTTGGTCATAGTTCCATCCACGTTTACAGTTTTTGTTTCCGGGATTTGAACTTCAGCGGATGCTGCTATGGTCATATTGTAAAAAGTAGTGGGGTCACTTCCAGTAATTTCTTGAGCGGAACTACCATTAAAAGTGACAGTCCCACTTGTAAAAGTAATTGTGCCCGAATTATTAGTCCAGTCTCCACTGACAAACATATTTCCTGAAACTGACGTTGAAGATGAGGCTCCAGCTGTATAGCCTTGCGTATAAACATATGATGTGGCTGGAATAACAACATAGCCACTACTGTTATTAATACCTTGACATACAGCATTGTTTTCGAAAAAAAGAAGCAGGAAAAGTAGGCTCATTCCTGTAAATACCTTTCTAAGAATCATACCCTATTATTGATTAGGTTCGTGAAATAATTCCCGAAATTAACGTAATTCGAAAAATACTTTCACCACAATTTATCAAGAATTGGAGGATAAGTTTATGGAAAGGAAAGAACGATAGAAATCAAAGGTGTTTCATAGAAATACTACTAAAATACAATCCTTTGAGATAGCTGCTTGCTGCGATTTTAATAATAATTCAACCTTTCAACACCTGCAATATATTTTGCAAAGCGAATAACCTGTTCAGTATAACCCCACTCATTATCATACCATACATATAGTATAATATTTTTTCTGTTTTCGGAAACAATGGTAGCTGCACCATCTATAATACAGGCATGTGTATTCCGAATAATATCACTCGATACCAATTCCTGGTTTTCAGAAAACTCAACTTGCTCAATCAAACGACCAAATAATGAATGGTGCTTAATTACTTCATTCACTTCTTCTTTATTGGCTCTCTTCTTTAAAATAAGATTCAGGATAGCAAGTGATCCATTTGGTGTTGGAATCCGTACCGCATTTCCGGTTAATTTTCCAGCTAGTTTGGGTAATGCTTTGGCTACTGCTTTGCCTGCACCTGTTTCTGTGATGACCAAATTAAGGGGAGCTGCACGCCCTCTTCGGTATTTATTGTGGTAGTTGTCTAATAAGTTCTGATCGTTCGTATAGGAGTGTACGGTTTCAATATGTCCATATTCAATTCCAAAAAAATCATCGATTATTTTTAAGGGTGGAACAATGGCATTGGTCGTACACGATGCTGCTGATAGGATTTCTTCCTGATCTATTTCAAATTCATCGTGATTTATTCCGTATACAATATTCGGAATGCCTTCTTTTCCAGGTGCAGTTAGAAGTACCTTGGCAATTCCTTTTGCTTTGAGGTGTTCTCCTAATCCTTCACGATCTCTGGAAGATCCCGTATTATCAATTAAAATAGCATCGTTTATTCCATATGCAGTATAATCAATTTCGGAAGCTTTACCTGCACTGATTAATTGAACCTTCTGCCCGTTGATTATTAAACATTGGTTTTCAATATCTTCTTCAACTGTTCCACGGAATGGTCCAAAAGTAGAATCTGTTTTTAGTAGTTCTGCTCTTTTACTTATCTGGGCTTTGTCCAATTCTCCCCTGATAACTATTCCTTTCAGGAGCAGTTGTTGACCCTTTCCTGTTTTTTCAATTAATATTCTGGCAGCAATTCGTCCAATTCGTCCAAAACCATAAAGAACAACATCACATCCCTGTCTGTCATGATCATTTTTGCCAATCAAATCAGCCAGTTGATTCGTTACAAAACTATTAATGTCTTTTTCACCTTTGACTTTCGCATCAAGCCACTCGCTACCCAAACGGCCTAAGTCTATTTTTGTGTGGGCAATATCAAGTTTTGCAATAGCTTCTGCCAATTGCAATGTGTCATGAACAGTTAATTCTTTTTTGATAATTTTTCTGGCGAGGGCATGGTTGCCAAGAATAAGTTCAATTCCTTTATCGTAAAGTTTCTTTCTGAATAATACCAATTCAATTGATTTATTATACCAAAGGTCAACCACTATGCCCGAAAGTTTGCTGGCAGCTTTCTCTTTTTCAATCCAATGATTAAGTTGATTATCGAAGTCTTTTTTCATCCTGAATATGTTCAGTTTTTTCTGTAATGGTTAGGAAAATTATATTTTACAAAGGTATAAATAACTTGTCTGGCGTAAAACAAAAAAGCCTGTTATTAATGAAACAACAGGCTTTATGTGAATTTTAGTAGCGCTAAAAATCTACTCGACAACAAACATTTATGTTCTTGGCAGCATATGCGTCATCCAATCTGCCTGTATCTAAATTATGGGGGGCAGTTTTAACCAATTCTGGATTTGAAGCTGCTTCTTCTGCAATCTTAATCATGGCATCACAAAATGCATCCAAGTTTTCTTTGCTTTCTGTTTCAGTAGGTTCAACCATTAAACACTCATGTACAATCAGAGGGAAATAAACAGTTGGTGGATGAAAATTATAGTCCATTAATCGTTTGGCGACATCCAAAGTACTTACTTCATACTTCTTCTTTAACGTATGTGACGACAATATGGCTTCATGCATAATTTTTTCTGATGCATAGGGAGCATCAAAGTGATTTTTAAGGCGATGCAATACATAATTTGCATTGATAATTGAATTCTCGGCAACTGCTTTTAATCCTTTTGCTCCAAGCATTCTGATGTACGTATAAGCACGAACCATCATGGCAAAATTTCCCCAGAAAGCATGTAAACGCCCAATAGTTTGCTGGCAATCACATTTAAGCACAAATAATCCATCATGATTCTCAACAACAGGCTTTGGCAAATACTCTTTCAATTTGTCATTTACGCCAACTGGACCCGAACCTGGACCACCTCCACCATGTGGAGTCGAAAATGTTTTATGTAAGTTAAAATGCATGACATCAAAACCCATATCACCAGGACGAGCTAAACCTAAAATAGCATTTAGATTGGCACCGTCCATATACATTAAACCACCAACAGAATGAACCAATTCGCAGATCTCTTCAATATTCTGCTCAAATATTCCAACCGTATTCGGATTGGTAAGCATCATGCCTGCGATATCATCATCCAATTTTGTTTTGAGATCTTCAATATCAACTTGGCCGTTTTCTAATGAATTCACAGAAACAACTTTGAAACCACACATGGCTGCACTAGCAGGATTAGTTCCATGGGCTGAATTTGGAACCAGAATTTTTGTTCTTTTATCCAATTCTTCATGATACTCATGATAACGTCTGATAGCCAAAATGCCAGCAAATTCACCATGTGCACCAGCAGCAGGTTGAAGCGAAATACCACTCATTCCAGAGATCTCACCCAAATCATTTTGGAGATTATACATCATTTCCAATGCACCCTGAACACTCTTGTCATCTTGTAAAGGGTGAATGTTGGAGAAACCATCCAATCGAGCAGTTACCTCATTGATTTTTGGATTGTATTTCATTGTACATGATCCTAAGGGATACATGTTCTTGTCAATGTGATAGTTTTTGGTAGATAGGTTTACGAAGTGCCTTTGGAGTTCGTTCTCACTTACTTCTGGCAAATTAACTTTTTCTTCACGAGAAAAAAGATTCGATAAAGTATTTGTGTAATCTGGAACATCAAGTTTCGGCAAATTGAAAGCTTTTCGTCCTTTTATACTTTTATCAAATATTAGCTTATTATCCATATGCGTATTTTTTTAATATCTAATTCGTGCTGTGAATTTAAATTAATATTTCAATTTATTTCAACTCTCTTAAATAAAGTTGAATTGTATTTTCCAAACCTAAATACAAAGCGTCAGAAATGAGCGCATGACCAATGGAAACCTCTAGCAGGTTTGGGATGTTTTTCGAAAAATATGAGAGGTTCGTCAGATTTAAATCATGTCCGGCATTAATACCTAATCCAAGTTTATTTGCATAAGTAGCTGCTTCAGAAAAGGGTTTAATAGCTATTTCTTTTTGGAAGGAATATGCTTTCGCGTACTCTTCAGTATACAGTTCAACTCTATCAGTAGCGGTTTTAAAAGCTCCTTCAATCATTAGTGAATCGGGATTGACAAAAATTGAAGTTCGAATTCCATGTTTGTGCAATAAGTCTATTGTCGTTGAAAGGAATTCAGCATATTTAATTGTATCCCATCCATTGTTAGATGTTAATGCTTCAGGAGCATCAGGAACTAATGTCACCTGATCTGGTTTTACTTTTAACACAAGATCCATGAAGGAGGGAGTTGGATTCCCTTCAACATTCAGTTCTGTTTGAACAATTTTCTTCAAATCAAAAACGTCCTGATACCTGATATGTCGTTCGTCAGGTCTGGGATGCACAGTTATTCCCTGTGCACCAAATCGTTCACAGTCCTTTGCTAGCTGAACTAAATCAGGCAAATTCCCTCCACGAGCATTGCGAATTAATGCTACCTTATTAATGTTAACACTTAGGTGTGTCATTACTGCGCCTAATACTTATAATGTTCTGGCTTATAAGGACCGTTAACAGGAATACCGATATACTCGGATTGTTCCTTTGTTAAAGTCGTTAATTTTACACCCAGTTTATCAAGATGTAAACGAGCAACCTCTTCGTCCAAGTGTTTGGATAAAGTATACACGCCAACTTCATAATCATTTTCCCAAAGATCTAATTGTGCAAGTGTTTGATTAGAAAATGAATTACTCATCACAAATGATGGGTGTCCTGTGCCACAGCCAAGATTAACTAATCTTCCCTCGGCTAGTAAAATGATGGAATGTCCATCAGGAAATTTGAATTCATCAACTTGCGGTTTAATGTTTATTCTTTCAATACCAGGCCATTCTTCTAATTTCTCAACTTGGATCTCATTATCAAAATGTCCAATGTTGCAAACAACTGCTAGGTCTTTCATTTTCGACATATCCTCCGCAGTAATTACATCCTTATTTCCTGTTGTGGTCACAAAAATGTCTATTTCATGCATAACATCTTCCAAACGCTTCACCTCAAACCCTTCCATACTAGCCTGTAAGGCGCATATTGGATCGATTTCAGTCACAATAACACGTGCTCCATTTGCTCTTAACGATTGTGCTGATCCTTTTCCAACATCTCCATAACCCAATACTAAAGCTACCTTGCCTGATATCATCAAATCAGTTGCGCGTTTAATCGCATCAACCAATGATTCTCTACAACCGTATTTGTTATCAAATTTTGATTTTGTAACAGAATCATTCACATTGATAGCAGGAACAAGTAAGTCGCCACTTTCAGCCATTTGATAAAGTCTGTGCACTCCTGTGGTTGTTTCTTCAGAAACACCCTTCCAGTCCTTTACAGTCTCATGCCAGCGGTTTGGTGATTCTGCTAAAATTCCTTTTAAAGTATTCAGGATAATTCCCTCTTCTTTGTTTTCTGGTGTTTTATTTAAAACACTAGCATCTTTTTCAGCTTTAAATCCTAAATGAATAAGAAGTGTAGCATCTCCACCATCATCAACAATTAATTCGGGTCCTTTTCCATTTGGGAATTCCAGTGCTTTGGCAGTTGCCCACCAATATTCTTCCAATGTTTCTCCTTTCCAGGCAAATACAGGAACCTTTGTGTCTCTGACTACTGCTGCTGCTGCATGATCTTGCGTAGAAAATATATTACAGCTTGCCCAACGAACATTGGCACCAAGATCAACCAGTGTTTCTATAAGTACAGCTGTTTGAATAGTCATATGTAATGAACCGGTAATCCGGACATCCTGAAGTGGTTTTCCTTTTGCATATTTTTCGCGAATTGCCATTAATCCGGGCATTTCTTTTTCAGCGAGTTCTATTTCTTTCCTTCCAAAGTCTGCTAAACTGATGTCAGCAATTTTATATTCGAAATCCATTTAAATATTTTTTATTGTTTTGAACACTATTTTCAGACTGCAAAAGTAAACACTTTACTCGATACCAAAAAGAATAATTAATTGAGCATTCTATACCTTTATATTATATATACAATTTCAAGAGAATATTCGAGTACATATTGGGATTATAGGAATAAAGAGAAGGCTTGTAAAGGAAATCAGTTTTGAAATTGTGATGATGTGGTTTTCCTGTGGTTTTTTGTGAGATTGAGAGTTGAAATCAGAGGAATTCTAAGAAATGGCCAGTTTTTCTTAAACCGCAAGGTTCTGACAAACAATGCTTTGCGATTGAATTTAAACAAATAATAAAATAAGTGAAAAAAAGTTTGTCACTATGGAAAAGAGTCTTACATTTGCATCCCCAATTAAACATGAGGGTTCAGCCAAAAGAGGTTGAAAGAAAAAATATTTTTATTTTTCTTGCAGGTTGAAAAAGTTGTTTTAACTTTGCACTCCCATTCGGGATTTGAAATTACATCCAACCAAATGAGGTTGCGAAAAATATGTTCTTTAAAGGATTGTGGAATTATATACAAGTTCTCTGAGCAACAAACTTCTTAAGATTTTTTACTACGAAGAGTTTGATCCTGGCTCAGGATGAACGCTAGCGGCAGGCCTAATACATGCAAGTCGAACGTCATTTTTGACTTCGGTTAAAAATGAGTGGCGAACGGGTGAGTAACACGTATGCAACCTACCCCTTACCGGGGAATAGCTTCGAGAAATCGAAATTAATACCCCATAATATTTAACTTGGGCATCCTTGTTAAATTAAAGTTCCGGCAGTAAGGGATGGGCATGCGGCCCATTAGCTTGTTGGTGAAGGTAACGGCTCACCAAGGCAACGATGGGTAGCTGGTCTGAGAGGATGATCAGCCACACTGGCACTGAGACACGGGCCAGACTCCTACGGGAGGCAGCAGTAGGGAATATTGGTCAATGGACGAAAGTCTGAACCAGCCATGCCGCGTGCAGGATGACGGATCTATGATTTGTAAACTGCTTTTATTCGGGAAGAACAGCAAGTATTCTTATTTGTCTGACGGTACCGATTGAATAAGCACCGGCTAACTCCGTGCCAGCAGCCGCGGTAATACGGAGGGTGCAAGCGTTATCCGGATTTACTGGGTTTAAAGGGTGCGTAGGTGGTTTAATAAGTTAGTGGTGAAATCCTACAGCTCAACTGTAGAACTGCCATTAAAACTGTTAAACTTGAGTATAGTTGAGGCGGGTGGAATGTAACATGTAGCGGTGAAATGCTTAGATATGTTACAGAACACCAATTGTGAAGACAGCTCGCTAGACTATTACTGACACTGAGGCACGAAAGCGTGGGTAGCGAACAGGATTAGATACCCTGGTAGTCCACGCCCTAAACGATGAATACTAGATGTTGGATTTTTTCAGTATCGTAGCTAACGTATTAAGTATTCCGCCTGGGGAGTACGGTCGCAAGATTAAAACTCAAAGGAATAGACGGGGACCCGCACAAGTGGTGGAGCATGTGGTTTAATTCGAAGATACGCGAAGA
>JABINZ010000075.1 GCA_018698135.1 Bacteroidota bacterium | reverse complement strand
TTTCGTGTGTGGATCAATCCTTTTTTACGATATAGCTAATGCTTATCTGGCAACCCCTGATCTCACACACTAGTCAATTACATTTTGAATCTCAACAATGTAATGACCTTTTTCTAATTCTCAACAAAAATAAAAGGGCAACCTCTTCAGGCTACCCTTTCAAATAGATATGGCTATGTCTATTTAAGAATTAGTCAACATTATCATTCAAAAATGAATTATCCTCCCTAATTTCAGGTTTTTTATCCTTCTCTTCTTCTTCTAAAATAAAACGGGATATTTCACTTTCAGAACTATGTGGAGTTGATTTTAACTTCACATTTCGCCTGATGTAGGCAGGTGTTTTTTCATATTTTTCCAACACACCAGGTGTGCGAATATTATAACTTAATTCTTTCAGTCGCTCTTCTTCCTGTGAATTTTTAATGAAGGGTTCATTCTGTGAAAACAAACTCATTTGCTCATCATCATCATCACATTCTTCATTCAAATCGTGAATGATTTTTTCTTGCTCCTGGTTTTCTTCTTCAGCCTCTTCCACTTCTTGAATTACCTCCTCAACAACTTGTTCTCCTTCAAGAGAAGTTGCAATAATTGTAATGGATAGTTCTTCACCCATGTTGGCATTGAAACAGTGACCAAATTTCATATCCACATCGCTACCCACTTCGGTTCGTATGTAACTGGTAATTTTAGTTAGTTCATCAATTTTCACCTCTTCCGAACCATAGGTCATGTTCAACAAAATATGCTTGGCCCCTTTAATATCTTTATCTTTCAAGAGGGGAGAATCCAAAGCTTGCTGAATGGCTTTTTCGGCTCTATCTTCACCTTCGGCCACACCATTTCCCATAATAGCAGTACCTGATTTTTTCATGATGTTTTTAACATCTTCAAAATCAACATTCATTTCGCCAGGGATGGTAATAATCTCTGCAATTCCTTTTGCAGCTGTTGCCAGTACATCATCAGCATGTGAAAATGCCTTGCCAATACCCAGGCCATTAAACATTTCAAGTAATCGGTCGTTGCGGATGGTAATCAGGGCATCGACATATGTTTTCATTAACTCCATACCACTTTCTGCAATGGTTTTGCGTTTGGGCCCTTCAAATTCGAAGGGATAGGTGATAATACCTACCGTTAAAATACCCATTTCGCTTGCATGCTTTGCAATTACAGGAGCAGCACCAGTACCGGTTCCTCCACCCATGCCAGCAGTAATAAAGAGCATTTTAGTTTTACTGCCAATCGCATTTTTAATTTTATCCATGTCTTCAATAGCCGCTTTTTCACCAACCTCGGGGTTGCCACCAACCCCACGGCCACCTGTTATGCCACTTCCGATCTGGATTTTGTTTTCTACAGGACTTTTTTCCAAAGCCTGATTGTCGGTATTGCAGACGATAAATTCAACGCCCTGAATACCCTCATTGTACATGAAGTTGACAGCATTTCCACCACCACCTCCAACTCCAATTACCTTTATAATTGAAGATTCCTGTTTTGGAATGTCAAAATTTAACTTAGCCATAATTCTATTGTTTAATTACATTATTCTTTAAAATCATCTTGACCGTCTTCTAGCCAGTGTTTTACTTTACCAAATAATCCGGTCTTTTTCGTTTTTTCAACTTTTTCTTCATTTCCACTTTTAATTGGTGTTTTAGCACCATGAAGTACCAAACCAATTCCTGTTGCAAACAATGGGTTTCGGACTTCTGAAATTAGTCCTTTTGATAAATGTTCGGTTGGATATCCTATACGTGCATCAATACCAGTAACATATTCTACCAATTGTGGGAGATGCTTCAATTGAGATCCGCCTCCTGTTAATACAATTCCACCTTGCAGTTTTTTCTCAAATCCTGAGCTTTTTATTTCAAAATGAATATGCTCAAATATTTCTTCCATTCGGGCTTGGATGATGTGCGCTAAATTCTTCACAGAAATCTCTCGTGGATCGCGACCTCTGATGCCGGGAATAGAAATAATTTCATTATCTCGTGCTTCATTGGCAAGGGCAGACCCAAACTTCACCTTCATCATTTCTGCTTGTTTTTGCATCACATTACAGCCTTCTTTGATGTCGTTGGTAATGATTTCACCCCCGAGCGGAATAACTGCTGTATGTCGGATAATGCCATCCTGAAATATAGCCAGATCGGTAGTTCCTCCTCCAATATCAATTAGGGCAACACCTGCTTCTTTTTCCTCTTCGTTCAGAACTGCTTCTGCTGAAGCAATAGGTTCCAACACCAACTCAGCCACTTCAAGATTTGCTCTTACAACACATCTGTCAATGTTTTTAGTTGCGGTAACCTGCCCTGTAATAATGTGGAAATTGCCTTCCAAACGAACACCAGATATGCCAATTGGATCTTTGATGCCACGATCGTTGTCGATGATATAGTCCTGTGGAATTATATGGATGATTTCTTCTCCAGGATCAAGAACAACTTTATGCATATCATGAATCAAGCGATCTAAATCCACTTTGCTAATTTCATCTTCGCCATTATTTCTGGTTATTTGTCCACGATGGTGCAGGCATTTAATATGCTGACCAGCAATACCAACATGAACGACTTTAATATTGACGTCAGATTTTTTGGAAGCTTCACTTACTGCTTGCTTAATGGCATCAACGGTGCGGTCGATGTTAACAACCACTCCTCGCAAAACAGCATCTCTGGTTTCAGTAAGACCAACACCCATGATGTTAATCTTTCCACCTTCAGCGCGTTCACCTACGATAGCCGCTATTTTAGTGGTTCCAATGTCTAGGCCGACAATGATTTCTTTTTCTTTCATATGTCTATAATTAAATTTTAAAGGTCATATGGAACCCCTGCCCACAACAGGCAAGTTTGATAATTAAAATAAGTTGGAAGTATGCATCTATTTTAATCATAAGGTTACATTCTATTTCTTGTTTAAAACAATTTGATTACTAAATCTTAAGTCTACTTTATTGTATTTATTCCAGCCTTCATAAGGCAATATCTCTTTGTAAAATATTTTTAGTTTTTTAAATTTAAACTCCATGTTATCAAGGTTTCCGAATTCAATTTTAAAATCTTCAATTTTAGGAACTAGGATGAGCTCCCCATCATATTTAACATGAATTTGGCCAATCAAAGCATCTAAAAACTGATCTTTTTTGATAAATTCAGCTACTGCAAATAATTGCTGCTCAAAGTCGGTGTCGCGCGATGCTTTTTCAATAAATCCGGTAGCAATTAATATTCTGGCTGTATGTTTTTTTGAAAGAGGCATGTGAACACCATGCTTATCGATATAGTAGTTTTGATCGGAAGATGACATGATTCGCAAAACCGGTTTCCGATGGTAAACATCAACATACAAATTGCCTAAAAGGTCAAAATAGACTTCTGCATTATCAATAAAGCTATTCAACTTCAAGGTAGATTCTAAATCCTTGGTATTGATTTCGCCAATATTCAAATTTTCAATGGCTCTTCCATTGCTTTCAACTAAACTATTTATCACATCCTGTTTGTCTAAAAACTGATTATTATTTTCAGGATAAATGCGAATAACAACTTCTGTGCATTGCTGCTGATTTGCTGATTTTTCAGCAAAAGAAACAAAAATAAACAAGGCTATTAATAGCATCGATAAAAGGAAGTAAGCCTTTATCAGTTTATAGCCATTGGTTAATATGTTTCTTATTTTCTTCATATTATCTCTGCAACAAAACTACTTTTATAGGATCAATCAATCGATCAATATCGCCTGCACCCATAGTCACAACTACTTCATTGGTGTCTTCTTTTATTAATTCCAACAACTCATCCTTAGAAACGAGATATTTATGCTTTTTATTGATATGTGATAATATTAAATCTGAATTTATTCCATCGATTGGTTCTTCCCGGGCTGGGTAAATATCCAATAAAACAATTTTGTCAAGATTAGCCAATACTTTTGAAAATTCATCTGCGAAATCTCTGGTTCTGCTGTATAAATGCGGTTGGAAAATGCCCGTTATTTTTTTGTCTGGAAATAATTCTTTTAATGTATTTATGGTAAACTCAATTTCAGATGGATGATGTGCATAATCATCCACAAAAACGATATTCGGTTTTTGAATAATATATTCAAAGCGCCTTTTAACACCTTTATAGGATTCAAATCCAGCTCGAATTTTTGCGTCATCCTGAACAAAATCCCAAACAGCAGCAAAGGCAGCCAATGCATTCAAAATGTTATGATGGCCAGCCACATGTAATTTGATCTCTTCCAAAAATGATGTTCTGGTTAAAATATCAAAAATATATTTGCCTTCAGCTATTCTGATATTAATGGCGTTTACATCAAAATCATTTCCTATACCATATATGTGTGCCTCTGTTTTTGCTTCTGCTTTGATTCGTCCAACAGATTCCGATTTTATTAATTTACCATTTATTGAAACACTATTAGCAAATTGTTGATATGCCTTGATTAATTCAGCATATTGGCCATAAATATCCAAATGGTCAGGATCAATTGATGTTAGTATGGCAATATTAGGTTTTAAATGGAAAAATGAGCGATCATATTCATCAGCCTCAACAACTAACAATTTACAATCCTTGTTTGAAGGAGAAATGTAATTGGTGTTATAATTCGATGAAATTCCTCCAAGAAGTGCATAGAACTCAATTCCACAGGATTTTAATAAGTGAGCAATCATCCAGGAAGTTGATGTTTTACCATGAGTACCAGCTACTGCAATGGTAAATTTATTCTCGCTGATCATGCCGAGGATTTCAGCTCTTTTTTTGACAACAAACTTGTTTTTGCGGAAATAATTTAGTTCCTTATGAGCAATTGGAATTGCAGGTGTATAAACAACCAAAGTGTCGGCAACATTTTCGGAATATTCGGTTGGTATTAAGTCAATTTGATCTTCAAAATGAATTACTGCATCTTCGGTTTCTAATGCCTGAGTGATGCTCGAAGGAGTTTTGTCATAACCGGCAACATTTAGGTTATTGTCAAGGAAATAGCGGGCAAGAGCACTCATGCCTATGCCTCCAATTCCGATGAAGTAAACTCGTTTATATTCGCTCAAATTCATTTTGTTTGTATCAATTTTTCTACTTCTTTAACAATTTCAGATGTAGATTCTGGTCGGGCAAAATTTTCAATGTTCTTGCTTAATTCATTCAACACATGATCGCTATTGATGGTATTTAATACCATAGGTATGAGTTTTTCAACCGCTTCTTTATCATTTAAAACCAAGCTTGCTTTTCCATCAGCTAATGCCATTGCATTTTTTGTTTGATGATCTTCAGCCACATTAGGCGAAGGAATTAATATACTGGCTTTACCCAATACAGCTAATTCAGATATAGAAATGGCTCCTGCTCGGCTAACCACCAAATCTGCTATACTGTAAGCAACACCCATATTATTAATGAATGAACCTATCCAGCAGTTTTTGCATGTTTCAACACCATGTATCTCTGTCAGTTCATCATAATATCTACCCGTTTGCCAAATTAACTGAATATCATTTTCCTTCAAATAATCCATACCGGATAAAATAGCCTGATTGATGGTTTTTGCTCCTAAGCTTCCGCCAATAACCAATAATGTTTTTTTGTTTTTATCGAAACCAAAAATTTCGTAATACTTATCCTTGTTTTGGGTAGATAATTGAATATCAGCACGAATAGGATTTCCTGTTATAACAATTTTTTCTTTTGGAAAGTATTTTTCCATCCCCGGATAAACAGTGCATACTTTGTCGACATGTTTTGCTAATAATTTGTTGGAAATACCAGGGAAAAAATTCTGCTCTTGAATGAGTGTTGGGATATTGTTTCTGGAAGCCATAAACAGTAGAGGAAAGCTTGCGTAACCTCCGGTACCTATGGCAACTGTTGGTTTGAATTTTTTAATTATTCTTCTCGATTTAATGAAGCTATCTAATAATTTGAATGGCAAATTAAGATTTCGCCATAGCTCGTTGCGTTGAAAACCACTTATCCATAATCCTTTAATTTCATATCCTGATAGAGGAACTTTTTCCATTTCCATTTTCCCTTTTGCTCCAACAAAGAGAAATTCTGCATCAGGAAATTTGGCTTTGAGCTGATTTGCAATTGCAATTGCCGGAAACAAATGTCCACCGGTGCCACCACCACTTAAAATAAAGCGATGTGCGGTCGATATTTCACTATGTTTCGATTTGCTCATGTTGTTTCAAATTGATTATCGATGTCGTTATTTTCTTCAATATGCCTACTCACACTTAATATAATTCCTAAAGAAACACTGGTAAAAACTACAGATGTACCTCCCATGCTGATCATGGGTAAGGTAAGTCCGGTTACGGGTAATAAACTGCTGGCTACACCCATGTTTATAAATGCCTGCAGAACCAAACTCATGCTAAGCCCAACGGAAAGCAAAGCTCCAAATGCATTGGGGGAATTTATTACTATCCGAATAGTCCTGAAAAGCAACCATAAATAAAGGAAAATGACGAACAATCCACCAATAAAGCCCCATTCTTCAATAATTATGGCAAAAATGAAATCAGAAAAAGGATTTGGTAAAAAGCTTTTTTGAACACTACTACCAGGCCCTTTGCCGAATATTTCTCCATTGGCAATGGCAATTTTAGATTGAATGGCCTGATAGGATTCGCCTCCTTCATTAACATAACTATCTATTCTTGCTTGCCATGTACTAACTCGGCCGGGACTTCCAAGTTTGAGCGCCAGAAATATAGAAAGAGCGCCAATGACAAGAATGGTTACAACAAATAGAGAAATATGTTTAAAACTAACGCGGCCAATAAAAAGCATTAATAAACTGGAAACAAATAGTAAAGTAGCAGTAGATAAATCAGAGGGAGCAATAAAAGCACAAATGCCAAGTACAGCTGCGCCCATGGGTAAAAACCCTTTTTTAAAGTCTTTAATAACATTTTGCTTTTTGGAAAGCATTCTGGCCAAATACATGATCAGAGCCAATTTGGCTAGGTCGGACGTTTGAAATGTTAAGTTGGTTCCCGGAACCATTAGCCAACGTTTTGCTTCATTAATATCGGGTCCAAAAAGATAGGTAAGCAGTAATAGAGGGAAGGATAGGAACAGTAAAATCTGGGCAATACGTGAAAAGTAGATATAGTTGACCAGATGTGTTCCATACATAAATAGCAATCCAATAAGAATAAAAGCAATTTGTCGGAAAAGATAATATTCCATATTACCAGCACGCTTGGCATAGCCCAGAGAAGCACTCGAGCTATACACCATAATAACAGAGATAATGGTTAGTAGGAATACAACCAACCAGATATGAATATCTCCTTTAATGCGTGATAAAAGCCAGTTCATGAATTATATTATCTCTTTTGATTTATAAATTTTTAACAGCATTTTTAAATTGATTGCCCCGATCTTCATAATTTTTGAAAAGATCGAAACTGGCACAAGCTGGTGACAATAGAATTACCTCACCAGGGATAGCCATTCTGAAACCGATTTCGACTGCATCATTCATGGATGTTGTTTCAAAAATCATTTCGATCTCATCGTTAAAGGCATCAAGTATTTTTTTATTATCCACTCCTAAGCAAATAATCCCTTTAACTTTTTCTTTAACCAGAGGCATAATTTCATTGTAATTATTGCCTTTGTCAATTCCCCCAACAATCCAAATAACACGCTTATTCATGCTTTCTAAAGCATACCACACCGCGTTTAAGTTCGTAGCTTTTGAGTCATTGATAAATTCCTTCCCTTGGATTTTAGCAATAAATTCAAGTCGATGTTCAATGTTTTGGAAAGAGGAAAGACTTTTCCTAAGTACATCATCTTTAATATCTAATGCACACGCAGCTGTTGAGGCGGCCATCGAATTGTAGCGGTTGTGCTTTCCGACTAATGATAAAATGTTCATGTCTATATCTACTTTAAATTGTTCGTTTATTTTGACTTTAATATGTTCACCTTCTAACCAGGATCCTTTTTCAAGTTTTTGATTCTGTGTAAAGGGAAGTTTAATCCCTTTAGAGCTTACTTTGTTGATGTATTGCATACTTATTTCATCATCCAAATCATAAAGAAAGTAATCGTCTTCTGTTTGATTCATGCTGATGCGCATTTTAGACAGGGCATATTCCTCTAAACTGTAGTTATATCTATCTAAATGATCGGGTGTTATGTTTAATAGTATTGCAATATGGCTCCTGAACGCTATTAGATAATCGAGCTGGAAACTGCTTAATTCCAATACTATGTAATCAAATGATCCTTCTAAAATCCTACGAGCAAAGCTTACCCCTATATTACCGCCATAAGTCACATTCAATCCTGCTGTTTTGAGGATGTGATAGATAAGCATGGTGGTTGTCGTTTTTCCGTTACTACCGGTAATGCTAATTATTTTTGCTTGTGTGAAATAGCTGGCAAATTCAATTTCCGAAATAACGGTAATTTCTTTTTTAAACACAGCTTGCATTACGTCAGCACTTTCTTTAATGCCAGGACTTTTGATAATTAAATCGGCACTGAGTATTTTGTCAAAACTGTGTTGACCTTCTTCAAAATCAATATGTTGTTCGATTAACTCATTTCTGAAACTTTCTTTGATTTCTCCTCCGTCCGACACAAAAGTTTTGAAACCCTGTTTGTCCGACAAGAGCGCTGCCCCTGTTCCGCTTTCACCAGCTCCTAAAACGACAATATATTTGATTTTAGCTAAATCCATTATCTAAGTTTGAGCGTGATAAAAGTTAAAATGGCAAGGGATATTCCGATAATCCAAAAACGAGCAACAATTTTAGGTTCTGTATAACCTTTTTTCTGATAATGGTGGTGAAGTGGTGCCATCAGGAAAACACGTCTTCCTTCACCATATCGAATACGGGTATATTTGAACCAATATCGTTGAATAAGTACCGAAATGGCTTCAATAAAATAAACTCCACATAAAATTGGAATCAATAATTCTTTACGAACGATGATGGCTAATATGGCTACTAAGCCTCCAATTGATAAGCTGCCTGTATCGCCCATAAAAACCTGGGCAGGGTAGGCGTTATACCACAAAAATCCAATGCAGGCTCCAACCATAGCACCTGAAAATATGGCTAATTCGGCCAAATTTGGGATATACATGATGTTCAGGTAATCAGCGAAAATGGTGTTGCCAGATACATAGGCAAATATGGCGAGTGTCAGAACTATGAAAACGGAAACCCCTGCATTCAGTCCATCCAGGCCATCTGTTAGGTTGGCTCCATTTGAAACGGCCATGATAATAAAGATAATAATGGGTATATAAATGAGCCAGGCCCAGTCCAAATAGTTTGGTCCAACAAACTTTATAAATTTGGCATAGTCCAATTCATTGTTTTTTATAAATGGAATTGTTGTTTTTGTGGATTTATATTCTGCCTGATAGGTATTGCTTTCTTCATTATATTTAATAATAGCATTGCTGGCCTCCAACTCTTCTTGGTGTGCAAAATATTGCTTCTCTGTTAATGTTTCGCGCATAACAACTGCCGGGCTAAAATAAAGTGTCAGACCTACAATAACACCAAGGCTAGCCTGTCCCAGTAGTTTATACTTGCCGGATAAACCATCCTTATTTTTTTTGAATACTTTAATGTAGTCATCAATAAATCCGATTAGGCCAAGCCAAATAGTAGAAACGATAACCAGAATAATATAGATATTCGTTAAATCGGCAAAAAGAATAGTAGGAACAAGAATGCTTAATAGAATAATAATTCCACCCATTGTAGGTGTTTTGCTTTTGTCGTATTTGTCTTCCAGGCCAAGATCTCGATTTTCATCACTAATCTGTTTCGACTGTAAATAGCGAATAATTCGTTTCCCAAAGAAGGTGGCAATAACCAGCGATAGAAGCACGCCCATTGCTGTTCTAAAAGTGTAAAATTGGAATAAGCCAGCTCCTATTAGATCAAATTTTTGGTCGAGATATGTAAATAAATGATAGAGCATGCTTATAATTCTTTTAAATACTTGATTAAAATCTCTTTATCGTCAAAATGATTTTTTGCACCATTAATCTCCTGATAGGTTTCATGCCCTTTACCAGCCACAAGAATAATGTCATTGGGATTAGCCATTAAACAAGCTGTTTTGATCGCATTTTCCCTATCTGAAATACTGATGCATTTTGAAGCTAACTTTTCAGGAACGCCTTGCTCAATTTCCTGAATTATAGCCATCGGTTCTTCATTTCGTGGATTATCGGAGGTAATAAAAACCAAATCTGATTTTGTGCTGGCAATTCGTCCCATTACTGGTCTTTTGCTTTTATCCCGATTACCACCACAACCAAAAACTGTAATTAAGCGTTCATTTTTTTTCTTTAAATCATTGATAGTTTCTATCACATTTTCAAGAGCATCTGGCGTATGCGCATAATCGACAATTGCTTTAAATGCAGGATGTTTGTAGATGAGTTCAAAACGTCCATCAACAGCATGAGGCATGCTCAATGCTTTTAAAATGGATTCATCATCAATACCCAGCAATTGTGCTGTGCTGTATACGGCTGTAAGGTTGTATGCATTAAACCGACCTACTTTGTTGGTATAAAAATCCTTTTGATCTAGTTGTAAATGCAAACCACTTAGATCGCACTCAATTATTCTTGTTTTAACAGTAGCTTGGCTTTTAATGGCATAATAAGTCACTTTTGCAACTGTATTTTGAACCATGATTTGGCCGTTCTTATCGTCTTTGTTAATGACTGCAAAAGCATCTTTTGGCAGTTCATCAAAAAATCGTTTTTTGGTCTTGATGTAATTATCGAATGTTTTATGATAGTCCAAATGATCGTGTGTGATATTTGTAAACAAGGCTCCATTGAACTGTAGGCCTTCTATTCTGAATTGGTCGATTGCATGAGAGCTAACTTCCATGAAACAATAACTGCAATCCTGATCAGCCATTTGCCTGAAAAGCTGATTTAATTGCAGCGAATCAGGAGTTGTATGTGTGGCATGAATTTCTTCATCATCTATCATTACTCGAATAGTCGAAAGAAGACCACATTTATAACCAAGATCTTTGAATAGTTTGTAAAGCAAACTAACAACAGTTGTTTTTCCATTTGTTCCTGTTACACCAATGAGCTTAAATGATTGGGTTGGATTTCCGTAGAATTCAGCTGCCATGAGAGCCAATGATTTTGCAGCTTGTTTGCTTTTAATATAACAAACATTCGATATCATTTCTGCAGGAGTTTCTTCAAATACAATAGCACAAGCTCCAAGCTTAATGGCTGTGTCAATAAAATCATGACCATCAACTTGAGTTCCCTTTATAGCAACAAATACATCACCTGTTTTGATTTTTCTGGAGTCGAACTGAATTTGATTGATTTGCATATCTGCATCTCCTGAAATCAATTGGTGCTCTGTTGTTTTTAATATGTCTTTTAATCGTATCAATTAACTTAATTTCAATCGTATAATCGAATTTTTGTATACATGGCTTCCTGGCTTAAACGACTGTGTTGTTACCTTGCCAACCCCTTGAGCCTTTACATTAAGTCCCAGATTTTCAAGAATGTATATGGCATCTGATAAAACCATTCCTCTTACATCTGGAATAATTTCATCTTTTATCAATTTATTGTATAGTTGAATTTTGTTATTCTCAGGACGTACATAGACCCATTCTGTTCCTGAAGAATTCATTTTCATGTCAAGGCCTAAATATGAGCTCATGTTAATCATATCTTCCTTTTTCCCATACTTTACAATGGGCATGCTATTGTAATCATTGTCTTTTGCTCTATCTTGTGTCAGATAATTTTGCTGTCCTTTAACAAAAATTTTATCAGCTATTTCCTTGAAAACAGGTGCTGCCACACTTGATCCATAAATAAGCCCCATGCTGGGATCCGTGATAACTACTATGCAGGAATATTTGGGATTATCTGAGGGGAAGTAGCCGGCAAAAGAAGCTTGGTATTTTTTATCCTTGCTATAGCTGCCTTGGTAGGCAACCAGTGCTGTTCCTGTTTTTCCTGCTATTTTGTACTGTGAGCTGCGAATGTTACTAGCTGTACCAGTTTGAACCACACCATTCAGTAATATTTTGAGTTGCTCACATGTTTTTTTGCTACAAATCTGTTTATTGATAACTTCTGTATCGTATCGTTTTACAACTTTATCAATATGCCTGACCTCGCTGGCAAAAAGCGGTTTGACCATTACCCCATTATTTGCAACAGCATTATATACTGTTAACATTTGAAGTGGAGTCATGAGTAATTCATAACCTACCGACATCCACGGAAGAGTAATGCCAGACCAATCGGAGCTTTCAGGGCTTTTAAACACAGGTTTCCCTTCTCCGGCAATGCCTAATCCAAGAGGTTTGTCAATCGATATTTTTTGGATTTCGTTGATAAAGGCAGTTGGGTTGTTCTTGAAATTGTCGAACACAAGTTTTGAAAAAGCAACATTCGAAGAATGCTCGAATGCTTCTTTAAAGGATATTCGTCCATAGCCTTCAGAACTTGCATCACGCATAACACGGTCATAGAACTCAATGCTTCCTTCTTCTATATCCATCTTGTCGGTCAACTTCACTATGTTTTTTTCCAGAAGAATTAGTGCAGTAATTAGCTTAAATGTAGAACCCGGTTCCGTACTGGCTCCAACTGCATAATTGTATTTCTCGCCATAAGAACCATTGGTGTTTCTTTTTAAATTAGCAATGGCTTTAATATGTCCTGTTTCAACTTCCATAACAACAGCACAACCATTCTGGGCTTCATGACGCATTAATGCTTTTAAAAGAGCCTCTTCGGTGAAATCCTGAATGTTAACGTCAATAGTGGAAATGATATCCTTGCCATCTTCGGGCTCTACTTCATTATCGTAATTGATTGGTATCCATTGGCCTCCTGATATTTTTTGCATAAGGCGCTGGCCGTTTTTTCCTGCCAGATATTCATCAAATGCACCTTCCAAACCAACACCTTGCACATTAGGAACCTTGTAACCAATTGTGCGCTCTGCTAATAATTGAAAAGGATGTATACGAATGCTATGTTGCTCAACAATAAATCCACCTTTGTATTTCCCCCTATTCAAGAAAGGAAGCTCTTTAACAGATTTTAAGTAATTGTGATTAACATTTCTTTTCAAGAGGTAATATCTTTCTTTTCTGTTTTTTGCTCTCGAAATGCGGTATTTGTATTCTTTGGAGGATGCATCTTTAAACAGTTGAGACATTTTGAAGCAAAAACTATCTATATTTTGATCATAATATTCCTCGTCCATCCAAGCTTCTGTCTTAAAATCAATTCTCAATTCATAAATAGGAATTGAAGTGACTAATAGCTTGTCATCAGCTGAATAAATGTTTCCTCTGATCGGCTCAATGGATCGGTAGGAGGTAGTCAGGCTATCTGAAATGGATCGCCAGTATTTGCCTTCCTTAAACTGAACTTTGCCAATTTGAGTACTAATTGCTATTCCAATTAATAGAAAAAAAACAAACGACAGATATACCCTGATCAATATGTCACGTTTAGTATTCACCCTTCTCGACTACGATTTTTTTTGGTGGCTCTTTATTTTCTTCCAATCCAATTTTTTCAACAATTTTGGCTACTTCTGATTCTTTCGTTTTATTTACCAATTCTGCTTTAGTGGTTAATGATTCTGCTCTCAATTCTTTGATTTCATTGTTTAGTCTGTTTTCTTCCAAATATGATTTCTCTGCATAGTACTTATTGCCAATGTAGAAAATGATCAGTACTGATATGAAAAGGACAAAAGGAAGGAATTTTGGGATTCTTTCCTTGGTGATCATAAAATCAAAATCAAAAATCTTGTTTAAACGATCTCTTTTGTTTGCCGATTCTTTTCTTTTATTATTCATTCTAAATTTTCTCAGCTATTCTGAGTTTTGCACTTCTTGATCTGATGTTTTTTTCTATTTCTTCTTTTGAAGGTAAAATGGGCTTTCTGTTTATTGCTTTAAGAGTTGTTGAAAAATTTCCATACATATCCTTTTCCACTTTTCCTTCCACATTTCCGGTTTTAATGAAATTTTTCACCAAACGATCTTCCAAGGAGTGATACGTAATGACCACTAATCGTCCGCCTTTTGTGAGCACCTCTTCGGATTGCTTTAAGAAGCGTGTCAACGATTCTAATTCATTATTCACCTTTATACGCAATGCCTGAAATACCATTCCTGCGTATCGTGGTAAATGATCATTCTTATGTGTACACTTTTCCAGGATTGTATAAAGTTGAGATGTGGTTTGGATGGGTTTGATTTTTCTTGATTCAACTATTGTTTTTGCCAGTGTTTTAGCATTTTTAACTTCGCCAAACATGCCAAAGAACTTATGTAGATCAGCTTCACTGGATTCGTTTAACAAATTGTAAGCGGATTGTTTACTGTCCTGATCCATTCGCATATCAAGATCTGCTTCAAACCTGTAAGAAAATCCTCTTTGAGCGGTATCAAACTGATAGGATGAAACTCCTAAATCGGCAAGGATGCCTTCTACTGGAATGGTATTTAGATACTTCAAGAAATTTTTCATGTAAGAAAAATCATGTTGCACCAGTGTAAAGCGTTTGTCGTTTAAAGTATTTTGCTGAGCATCCTTGTCCTTATCGAAAGCAATAAGTTTTCCTGACGTGATCTGATTTAAAATTTCACTGGAATGTCCTCCACCTCCGTAAGTAACATCGACATAACTCCCTGCAGGATTAATGTTTAATCCTTGGATGCTTTCATTCAATAGCACAGGTTGATGATAGTCGTTAGTCTCCGTCATGTTCTTTTTTGTTGCCCATTACGCTTTGTGCAATTGGAGAGAAATCCTCTGGCTCATTGCTTAGAAGTCCATCATAAGAGGATTTTGACCATATTTCAATAATGAATGAATGACAAAATAAAACTATTTCTTTGTCAATTTTTGGCCAATCCAAAAGTGTTTTTGGAAGTAATAATCTGGAGGAACTGTCAAGGCTTATTTCACTTGCTCCACGATAGAAAAAGCGTCTGAAATCGCGAACCTTTTTATCGTAGTTATTCAGTTTATTAATTTCTTCCGTTATTATTTCCCATTCATTGGCAGGATATAGTGCTAAATGCTTTTCAAAGCCCCTATTTATAACAAATGTATTATTTGCCTCTTCGGGTATTTGCCGAAGAAGATTAGCAGGAATTTTGAATCTTCCTTTCGCATCTAACTTACATTCATATTCTCCAATGAAGCCTTTCATTGATATTTTTTATAAATTTGATAAATATTGTGATAGTTTGTCCCACATTTTACCACTTTGTCCCACAAAGATAGAGTGAATTCTATAAAATCAAAATTTTGTGGAAAAGTTTTTATTTTCAATTAAGCAGTTGAAATACAGCAGATAGCAGGCAAAATATTTACACAACCCAAATTATTAATTTGTATCGGAATAATTTATAAGTCCAAGAAATACAAGGTGATAGATATTTTGAGCCTATGAAGTAATAGTTTCGGACGAATTAAATTGCATTTAAGCGTGTGATAAATTAACCGAAAATCATTGCTTTATTAATTTAATGATTGACTGATAAAGAAAAGCGAATCTGAATTTACATTGTTTTAGGCTTGAAGAAGAGATGGTAAATACAACTTATTCACATTTATGCTGCAAGTAAAATGCCTATTTAGGGGCTTTAATGACTAATACAATTCCCAAAATAGCATATAAAATATTAGGAATCCAGCATGCAAGAATAGGATTTAGATTGCCATTTATGGCGAAAATTGTTGAAAATTGCATGAATAGAATATAGGAAAAGGCGATCATAATGCCAATTCCTAAATGAAGTCCTATCCCTCCACGAATTCTTCTGCTTGAAATCGAAAAAGCGATTAATACTAAAATAAATGTGGCTGCTGGCATAGAAGTACGTTTTGCCTTTTCGACCACATAAAAGGTGACCAAATCTTCACCTCTCAATTGTTCAGCTTTGATAAATTGAGACAATTCTCTATTATCCATCGACTGGATGTTTTCTGTTTTTCTGCCAAAATTCCGTGGATGCATGGGTAATTTTAATTGCAAATCGTCTCCTTTAACCAGAGTTTCTTTAAGCCCTTCAATTTTGCGAATTGTATAATTTGTAAGTTTCCATTTTTCAGTGCTATCAACCCACTGGATTTTCAAGGCCATAATCTTGAATTTAAGTTTGGTTTCATCAAACTTTTCCAATGTAAACCTGCTGCCTGAGTTTTCCTTGCGATTGTAGTTTCTTATATAAATAAAAACATCAGGTGCTATTTGGCGATGCAAATATGAATTGCCCCTGATAACTGGGTCTTTGATATATTTTGATTCAAATTCAATGAGTTTTTCGTTGCCAGTAGGGATCACCCAACCAGTGAGATACCAAGAAAATGCAGCTAAAAGTAGCGCAACCAGAAAGTAGGGTTTAAGCAAACGATAAAAATTTACTCCAGCAGATAGCATGGCCACAATTTCTGTATTATAGGCCATTCGTGAAGTGAAATAAACGGCTGAAATGAAAATGAAAAGAGGACTGAACAAATTCATGAAATAGGGAATAAAGTTCAAGTAATAGTCAAAAACTATTTCGTTTAAAGGTGCATTTCGGTTCAGAAAATCATCAATTTTTTCAGAAAAATCGAAGACAACAGATATCATTATAAATAAAGCAAGGATAAATACAAAAGTTGACAGGAATTTCCTGATAATGTATTTATCGATTATGCTTACGTATTTGCCCATTAATTAATGTTACAATCGTTGACTCAATTTTTCGGCCATTTCTTTTTTCCAGAATGCAAAATCTCCCTGCAAAATATGTTTACGTGCTTCCCGAACCAACCATAAATAGAATGCAAGATTATTAACAGAAGCAATTTGGCCAGCTAGAAGCTCCTTTGATCGTAAAAGGTGGCTCAAATATCCCTTTGAGTAGTATTCATCCACAAAGCTTAATGGCTGCCCATTTATTGATTCACTACTATTTTTCCACTTCTCGTTTTTAATATTAACAATTCCTTCGGTGGTATATAAAATTCCATGACGAGCATTACGTGTTGGCATAACACAATCAAACATGTCAACACCTAAGGCTATAGATTCTAAAATATTTGCAGGAGTGCCAACTCCCATCAGATATCTGGGTTTATCAGCAGGTAAAATTTCGCAAACCAGTTCGGTCATTTCATACATTACCTCAGCCGGTTCACCAACTGATAAACCGCCTATGGCATTCCCAACAGCATTTTGATCCGCAATAAAGTTGGCTGATTCCGTTCTCAGATCTTTAAATGTGCTTCCCTGAACAATGTGGAATAAGTTTTGCGGAAATTCATATTTATGCTGTGTTGAATTGAATTGTGCAATACATCTTTTCAACCATCGATGTGTTAAATCCATTGACTTTTTAGCCAAGCCATGGTCAATAGGAAAGTGGGTGCATTCATCAAAAGCCATCATAATGTCTGCACCAATAGAACGCTGAATATCTATAGAAGATTCAGGCGATAGAAAGTGTTTGGAGCCGTCAATATGTGAACTAAACTTAACCCCTTCTTCCGATATTTTTCTGGTTTGGGCTAATGAAAAAACTTGATAACCACCGCTATCGGTTAACATAAACCTTTTCCAATTCATGAATTTATGTAAACCGCCTGCATTTTCCAAAATTGGTAAACCTGGTCGAAGATATAGATGATAGGCATTTCCAAGGATGATAGGTGCATTGATATCATTTTCCAATTCCCTTTGATGTACGCCCTTAACCGTACCCAATGTGCCAACAGGCATGAAAATAGGTGTTTGAATAACGCCTCTTTTCGTTTCAATTGTTGCCGCACGGGCTTTTGAATCAGAATCTGTTTTTTCTATAGTAAAGGATAAACTCAAAATACTCGATGGTTGTAAATCAATTAATAACAAGTTTTAGTAAGACTCACAAAGGTTAAAAAATTGTTTATTAATTCTTTTCGATAAAGCATAATTCTTTTTGAAATTTGCAGCTTACTTGAGAAGCTATTTCTCAGTTTTGAATAACACGATGTATGCTGAGCGAACTAACACAAAATAATTTTCTAACACCACTGATTTTTGCTTTACTATTTCAGTTTTTATTCTTCTTTGCCTTATTTGCCCGTTTGGCTTTTTATAAAAAGAAAAAACAACCATTAGCTACAAGTCAAGGTGTTTCGGTTATAATTTGTGCAAAGAATGAGGAGGAAAACTTGCGAAAGTTTCTGAATTCATTTCTAGGGCAGGACTATCCGGAATTTGAGGTTGTTGTTGTTGATGATCAGTCAGAAGATGGAACATTTGATTTTTTACAGGAAAAAGCTAAACAGAACAATCATCTTAAAATTGTAACTGTTAGTGAGCATATTAAAGATCATATTGGAAAAAAACTTGCGCTCACCTTGGGAATTCGAAAAGCAAAGTTTGATTTGGTCCTTTTATCTGATGCCGATTGCAAACCCAACTCAAACCAATGGCTTAGTAAGATGGTTGCCAACATCTCGACAGAAAAATATATTGTTCTGGGCTATTCGCCTTATCAATGGAAGAACTCTGTCTTGAATTTGTTGATTCAGTTTGATACTTTTTATACAGCTATTCAATATTTCTCGTTTAGTTTGGCAGGCATGACCTATATGGGAGTGGGTAGGAATCTGGCTTATAAAAAGGAATTATTCTTCCGTACCGGATTTGCTTCTCATTTACACGTACCTTATGGTGATGATGATCTTTTTATCAACGAAAATGCCAACGAGACCAATGTTGCTATTGAAATAGATAAAGATTCTTTTGTGTACTCAGTACCACATACTAAATTTAGTAAGTGGTTTAAACAAAAAAAACGTCATCTGAAAGGTGGTATTGAGTATAAAAAATCTCATCGTTTTTGGTTAAGCGCAGTGTGGACATCCTATTTTGTGTTTTTTGTATTGTTTGGAGCAAGCCTTATTGTTGACCATAGCTCCATAATAACATGGGCTATATTCGCTCTTAGAAGCATTGCTGCAATGCTTGTTTATTCATTTGTAGCTGCTAAATTAAACCAGCGAAAACTTATTTGGTTTATGCCTTTACTTGAGATAATTTACATACTTATTATCTTGCCATTTTTTGGATTTATAGCAAGCTTTTCAAATAAAAAATATTGGTAAATTCAGATCAAAATATTAAATCGTTATTTCCAGAATTAGATAATTCTAAATTAGAGCAATTAGCTCAACTCAACGACTTATATCGCTATTGGAATGAGCAAATTAATGTGATTTCAAGAAAAGATATTGATAATTTATTCGTCCATCATATACTACATTCCTTAAGCATTTTGAAATTTGACCATTTCGTGGAAAATACTTCAATTATTGATATTGGTACTGGAGGCGGATTTCCTGGTATACCCTTGTCTATCGTTTATCCTGATTGCCATTTTTCATTAGTTGATGGAAGAAGCAAAAAAGTGCATGTTGTTTCAGAAGTATCACGAGAGCTGGGATTAACGAATGTGGAAGCCGTTCAAGCTCAAGCCCAAGACTTGGGATTAAAATGTGATTATGCATTGGGAAGAGCGGTTAGTGATTTTAGAACTTTTTCAAAAATAGCCTCAAAAACTTTGAATTCTAACGGACTCATCTATTATTGGACGGGGGGTGAGGAGGACGATTTTCAGAAATTTGATGGAGCTAAGATATTTAATATTTACGATTCAATTAAGGATCCGTATTTCCAAAATAAATTTATTATTCAAAAGCCAAAAAATTAATAGGGTCTATTGGATAATTAAGCTTTGTAGGATGATTAATTTTAGTATATTTGCCTTCTCAAAAATTGAAAGAATAAGTTCTTAAACATAAACATTGCGGGGTGGAGCAGTTGGTAGCTCGTTGGGCTCATAACCCAAAGGTCACAGGTTCAAGTCCTGTCCCCGCTACACAGGAAAGCCTTCCCAAAAATAGGGGAGGCTTTTTTTATGTATTATGTTTTATAATGAAGTAGCAATCAAAGGCTGGTCATTTTGTTAAAGCCATGGGAAATCTATATTTTGAAAACTATCCCAAAAAAACCTCA